>NZ_JACOOD010000001.1:0-225580 GCF_014287405.1 Bacteroides sp. NSJ-48
TTGTTTATGTAAATCTCTTCAAAGATCGCTTCTTTTATGTCGGCTTTCTTTTCAGGAAAGCGGATGCAAAGGTAAAAACTTTTAAGTATATCTTCCAAATATTTTCGGAAGTTTTTTTTTCATCTTTCCTTTTTCCCGTCATCTCTCTTGCGAAAGGGAGAACAAAGGAAAGATTGTTTTACCGACCCGGATTCAAGAAAAAGTGTCAACCAACGCTGCTTACTTTTTGAAAGCGGGTGCAAAGGTAAGAACTTTATTTCATATCTTCCAAATATTTCCGGAAGTTTTTTTTCATTCTGCTTTTTCAAAGGGGAATTTCAGAAAGAAACAAGCCCCAAGCAAAAGAAATATGTAAGAGTTCCTACGCCGTTCCTGTCAGAATGTCAAAACATCGCTGCTCCCGTTCTCGAAAGCGGGTGCAAAAGTAGGACTTTATAATATACGCGCCAAATATATAAGGGGATTTTTTCGCGTTTTTCTTGAACATTTTTATAAAACGCTGATTGACAAATGTGTTGAAGAACATATTTTTTAAGGAGGATGGAAAGCCAGGCAAAAGGGACACATTATAATATATGCGCATGCGCGCGGAAAGAAACAACGGAAGGCTGAAAGAAAACACGGAGATACGGAAGGGTATTGTATGACACCCGGGTCTTGACATGTTCGACATCCGGGTCTCGGCACGTCTGACACCCGGGTCTCGGCATGCACGACACCCGGGTGTCGGACACAAGAAAAAGGCTAACAGGACAGAACTGAAAAGTAGAAACTGACAATGTGCAATAAGCATAGGAAAAGTGAATAACTAACAAAAGACTTAATTTTCAAATCAGAATTTGGTTTTCTTTCTTGCAAGTGCAAGATTTTCTTGATAACTTGCACCATATTTCTTTTAATTTTACGTAATACGTTATTACTTGAACTCAAATTCTAAGAATAATTTATTGGATAGAGAAAAATGACCCTTTTCTTTTCGAGTAAAAAAATGAAACAGTACCTAATTTTACATCTATTTTAGATAATATGAAATACAAAAAGATCATAGAATTGTTGCCAGCTTACACATTATTTATTTTCCTATTAAGTTCAAACAGTGCATGTAGTAATGGGCAAGCAAATAATAAGCAGACGGAAGACGCTGTAACAGATACTATTACAACTTTCGTATACCCCGAAGTACCCACAATGTTGAACACTCCCGAATTACGCGCCGACTATCTGGCACGTCACTATTGGGAGCATGTAAACTTTGCCGATACCAACTACATACATCACCCCGAAGTGACGGAGCAGGCTTGGGTGAATTTTATTGATATATTACAACTGGTACCTGCTCAAACGAGGGATATTGCTTTGAAAACTTTATTTACACAAGCTGAAAAAGAGAAAAAGTGCTATACATATCTGACTTCTCTTGCAGACAAGTACCTGTACGATCCCAACTCACCGATGCGCAATGAAGAACTATACATATCTGTTTTAGATGCCATGTTGCAATCTCCTATTATGGATAATACAGAAAAAATACGTCCCAAAGCCCGACGCGAGCTGGCACAAAAAAATAGAATAGGAACTAAAGCATTGGATTTTGTCTATACGCTTGCCAATGGCAGACAAGGCAATTTGTATAGCATAAAGGCTCCCTATACCCTATTATTCATCAACAATCCCGGCTGCCATGCCTGCAGCGAAACGATAGAAACATTGAAACAAAGCCCTTCCATCTGCCAAGCTATCGTACAGAACCAGATGAAAGTCCTTTCCATTTACCCCGATATTGATTTAGAAGAATGGCGGAGACACCTCTCCGATTTTCCTGCAGAATGGATTAATGCTTACGACAAAGAACAAGCAATCGAACTAAAAAGCCTTTACGACTTAAAAGCTATCCCGACTTTATATCTATTGAATAAAAACAAAACTGTATTGTTGAAAGATGTTACAGCTCAAGAAATAGAGGAATACTTACAGAATATTTCTAAAAACACTCCAGAGTGACAAGCTACCCGGTATTGTCATACAAAACGCAACAAAGCATCTTTCATCAGAGAATAGATGCTTTGTTGCGTTTTATGTAATAGAGAGTATATTGTCTAAAACATATACATCATTCTATTATTTTTGCATCTTCGATGTCATCATCACTCTTGCTGCCGGCAACAGGTGCTTTAGGACGAAGACGGGTAAATTTGAACCAGTTTATCAATTCCGAAACCGCATAGACCAGACTGGTGATTCCGATAATGATAAACGCCGTGGAACGCACGCCCGTAGGATTGAACAGCGCAACCAGCCCGGCCAGCAATATAGCCACCGGAACAACGTAGAATCCGCCCGGCACAGGCGTCCATCTGCGGGCAGCCGACAGCGAGGCTATCTGCTGCACACCACCCATCACGAGGATAAAGCCCAGCACGAACGTCAGCAAATCGGCAAAAAAGCCCGGCATAATAACCAGCCATAGTCCAAATAACAGGCTTCCTATCCCCTCGATAGGAAATCGGCGGCGCACTTCTGCATTTTGAGCATAATATCCTATAATACTAATAAGCGAAGGCACAAGGAAAATGACGCCAATCGTTATCACAAAATAATCACCGGCCTGATTGGGAAACATCACCAGCACCAAACCGATTACCAGCGCACACACAGCGCGCAAAAACGAATAACTTAATCCTTTCATGAGTCTTTGATTTTTTGCGAAGATACATTATTTATCCGAACAACCTCGCATGATAATACTGAAAAATCAATTTACATTGAGCCAGGCATTCAAGTCTTCGGCTATAAAAAGCCAATACAACAATAAAACAATGGCAATAATCACACCTATAGTAATCAGATGTTTCCGTTTCATAGTCCGTTCCTTTCTTTTTTATAGTAAATAATAGTATCCGCCATAAACAACAAAACTTTAAGAAAAAAGTTCTCATAAGAAAAAAAAGAAAGATTTGCTTTGATTATTAAAACAATGTGCTTATATTTGCCTCGGTCAAAAATAAAAAAGATAATGAAAACAATGTTCGTAAATACATATTGGTGGTGGCATCCGTTACAACTCCGGCAGTCGTAAGGGAGCAGTGCTCGTATGTATATATGTAATATGATAGATATAAAAAGAGCCCTGTCGCACCAAGCGACGGGGCTCTTTTATTTAAACGATGTATATAGCTAATAGTTCGCAACCGGTAACTGGCAGCTAATAATTAAATAATAAAATAATATGGTTAGTTTCTTAGTTGACAAAGAAGGTTATTACGGAGAATTCGGCGGAGCATACGTTCCCGAAATACTCCACAGGTGTGTAGAGGAATTGCAGAAAACCTATCTCGAAGTCCTGCAAAGTAAAGATTTCAAGCAGGAATACGACCGGTTGCTACGCGACTACGTAGGACGTCCCTCACCGCTCTACCAGGCACGGCGCCTGTCGGAAAAGTACGGTTGCCGGATTTACTTGAAACGGGAAGACCTGAATCATACCGGCGCACACAAAATCAACAATACCATCGGGCAGATTCTGCTGGCACGCCGTATGGGCAAACGCCGCATCATAGCCGAAACAGGTGCCGGACAGCACGGCGTTGCCACCGCTACCGTATGTGCACTGATGAACATGGAATGCATCGTATATATGGGCAAGACCGATGCGGAACGCCAGCACGTCAACGTAGAGAAGATGAAGATGCTGGGTGCAACCGTAGTACCCGTGACCAGCGGAAACATGACCTTAAAGGATGCCACCAACGAAGCCATACGCGACTGGTGCTGCCACCCCGCCGACACCTACTACATCATCGGCTCCACCGTAGGCCCGCATCCCTACCCCGATATGGTGGCACGCCTGCAATCGGTCATCAGCGAGGAAATCAAAAAACAACTCATGGAGAAAGAAGGACGCGAGTCTCCGGACTATCTCATAGCCTGCGTAGGCGGTGGAAGCAATGCTGCCGGAACCATTTACCACTATGTGGACGACCGCCAGGTACAGATTGTCCTTGCCGAAGCCGGAGGCAAAGGGATAGAAACAGGAATGACTGCCGCTACCATTGCCTTAGGCAAATTGGGCATTATCCATGGAGCACGCACCTACGTTATCCAAAATGAAGATGGGCAGATTGAAGAGCCTTACTCCATCTCCGCCGGACTGGATTATCCGGGCATCGGCCCCATGCACGCCAACCTTGCCGCACAAAAGCGCGCCATCGTTCTCTCCGTAAATGACGACGAGGCCATCCGCGCCGCCTACGAACTGACTAAGCTCGAAGGCATCATCCCCGCATTGGAAAGCGCCCACGCCCTCGGTGCGCTGAAGAAGCTGAACTTCAAAACCGATGATGTGGTGGTACTGACCGTTTCGGGACGGGGGGATAAGGATGTAGAAACGTATTTGATGTATAAAGAATAAAATACAAAATATGAAGTATGATTATCAGACAGTGAGCCGCACGATACTCGGCGACTTACATACACCCGTAAGCACGTATCTGAAGGTGCGCGACATTTTTCCTCAAAGCGCACTCATGGAGAGTTCCGACTATCATGGCAGTGAAAACAACCGCTCATTCATCGGACTTTGCCCGGTAGCAAGCGTCAGTATAGACCACGGTGTTGCCGTGTTCTGCCTGCCCGACGGCACACGTGAGGAACATCCCGTTACCGAAGAATACCATGCGGAAAATGCGTTACGCGATTTCCTCAACCGCTTTCACGTGGAAGGAGAATACAGCGACTATTGCGGTCTGTACGGTTACACATCTTTCAATGCCGTACGCTATTTTGAGAACATCCCCGTAAAAGACAGTCGCGAAGCCACCAACGATGCACCGGATATACTATACATACTATATAAGTATCTTATTGTCTTTAATGACTTCAAAAATGAAATGCTGTTACTGGAAATGCTTGCTCCCGATGAGAAGAGCGAACTGGACAAGGTGCAGAAAGCCATTCACAACCGCAACTACACAGCCTATGACTTCCGTGCTGTTGGCGAAACCACTTCTTCACTGACCGATGAGGAACACAAAGCCAATATCCGCCGAGGAATAGCCCACTGCATGCGGGGAGATGTTTTCCAAATAGTCCTCTCCCGCCGTTTCGAACAACGTTTCGTAGGCGACGACTTCAAGCTTTACCGTGCTTTGCGCAGCATCAACCCATCTCCATATCTGTTTTACTTTGATTTCGGCGGTTTCCGTATCTTCGGCTCTTCTCCCGAAACGCACTGCCGCATTGAAGGCCGCCATGCCTATATAGATCCCATCGCCGGCACTGCCAAGCGTACCGGAAATCCGGAACAGGATGCTGCAAATGCCCGGTACCTGCACGACGACCCCAAAGAAAATGCAGAGCACGTGATGCTGGTAGACCTTGCCCGCAACGACCTCAGCCGCAACTGCCATGACGTAAAAGTGGACTTTTACAAAGAGATGCAATATTACAGTCACGTCATTCACCTCGTGAGCCGTGTCAGCGGTACGCTGAACAGTGATACAGACTCTATCAGGACATTTATCGATACCTTTCCAGCCGGAACCTTGAGCGGCGCACCGAAAGTTCGCGCCATGCAGCTTATCAGCGAATTGGAGCCGCATAACCGTGGCGCATACGGCGGCTGTATCGGATTCATCGGCTTGAACGGCAGCCTGAACCAGGCTATCACCATCCGTACATTCGTCAGCCGCAACGGGATGTTATGGTTTCAGGCAGGCGGAGGCATCGTAGCCAAAAGTAATGCCGAATACGAGCTGCAAGAGGTGAACAACAAACTGGGAGCATTGAAAAAGGCAATTGCCATGGCGGAGAATTCCCTGTAAAACAGAAAATCGGCTAATTGTATAAATCAACAAAAGTATCAAAAGTAAATTAATCAAACAGTTAATAACAATGGTAGTAATCATAGACAATTATGACTCCTTCACCTATAACCTTGCGCACTTGGTGAAAGAACTCGGCGTAGCGGTAGATGTACTGCGCAATGACCAATTCAGCATAGAAGAATTGGAACAATACGATAAAATCATCCTTTCACCCGGTCCCGGTGTACCCGAAGAAGCAGGATTACTGCTGGATGTAATACGCACCTACGCAGGCAAGAAACCAATACTGGGCGTATGCCTGGGAGAACAAGCCATCGGACAGGCATTCGGTGGGAAATTAGTCAACCTCAGCACAGTGTTTCATGGTGTACAGACCATGATACGGCTGACAGAACCGGATTACATTTTCCGGGGATTACCCCAAGAAATAGCCGTAGGACGCTATCACTCCTGGGTAGTAGATACTGAAAAACTGCCCGAAACGCTTGCCGTTACAGCTGTCAGTCCCGAAGGGCAGATTATGGCGTTGAAACATCGGGAATATGATGTCCGAGGCATACAGTTTCATCCGGAATCCGTACTTACCCCGGACGGGAAGCAGATTATGAAGAACTGGCTGGAAGAATAACCTATTTTTAAACCACAAACTTAATCAGATGAAAACAATATTAACCCGGCTCTTCAATCATGAAGAACTCACTGCAGAAGAAAGCAAACAAATCCTGCTCAATATCAGCCGGGAGATGTATTCCGAAGCACAGATAGCCGCACTGCTCACGGTCTTTCAGATGCGCAGCATTACAGTAGACGAGCTGGCAGGCTTTCGCGAAGCACTTATGGAGACACGCATTCCGATAGACTTTGCGCCTTACCGCCCCATTGATATCGTAGGTACAGGCGGCGACGGGAAGAACACCTTCAACATCTCCACCTGCGCCAGTTTTGTTGTGGCAGGAGCAGGTTATAAAGTAGCCAAACATGGAAACTACGGCGCTACTTCCGTCAGTGGAGCAAGCAACGTAATAGAACAGCATGGCGTGCGCTTCACCAACAATCCCGACATATTGAAGCGAAGCATGGAAGAGTGTAACATAGCCTACCTGCACGCCCAACTGTTCAATCCAGCCATGAAATTCGTAGGTCCTGTCCGCAAAGCCTTGGGAGTACGCACACTGTTCAACTTGCTGGGACCGCTGGTAAACCCGTGTCAGCCCGCCTATCAGCTATTGGGCGTAGCCGACCTCGCGCAAATGCGTCTCTATACGAACGTTTTCTACAGACTCGGCATCGACTTTGCCGTAGTCAATAGTCTGGACAATTACGATGAAATCTCACTGACCGATGAATTCAAAGTGATGACACGTCATTATGAACGCATCTATCGCCCACAAGCTCTCGGTTTCAGCGCAGTACGTCCCGAAGAACTTTCCGGCGGAGCCTGCAAGGAAGATGCAGCACGTATCTTCGACAATATCCTGAACAACCGCGCAGAAGCCGCCCAAACTCAATGTGTCATTGTCAATGCCGCCTTCGCCATTCAGGTCATGGAACCGGAAAAGGAGATTGAAGAGTGTATTGCCATAGCCCGCGAATCGCTGGAAAGCGGACGGGCACTGAAAACATTGAAAAAGTTTATAGAAATTAACCAGTAAGGGATGAGGTGCGAAAAGGTATCTATAGCCATATCCCGTAACTCTTCACTAAAACAGCCATGAAAGATATTTTATCGGAAATCATCGCTCATAAACGAATTGAAATAGAACTGCAAAAGCGAGCCGTCTCCCTCGAAAGGTTACAGGAAGAGGTTGCCGCCATGATGCAGAAAGATGCTACTGCCGGAACTTCTGTAACCATACCTGTCCGTAGCATGAAACAGGCACTTGCTTCCTCACCCACGGGAATCATTGCCGAATTCAAACGCCGTTCTCCTTCGAAAGGATGGATACATAAGGCGGCCCGTGCCGAAGAAATACCCGCTGCATACGAAACAGCCGGTGCTTCCGCAGTCTCTATCCTTACGGACGAAAAATTCTTTGGCGGTTCGCTGCAAGATATACGCATGGCACGCCCACTGGTCGGCATTCCTATCTTGCGAAAGGATTTCATCATCGACGAATACCAACTGCTCCAAGCACGTATCGTAGGAGCTGATGCAGTATTGCTTATCGCCGCTTGCCTGACACAAGAAGAATGTGCCACCCTTACCGCCCGGGCACATGCCCTGGGATTGGAAGTGCTACTCGAAATCCACACTTTTTCCGAACTCGCTTATGTAAACGCGGATGTGGACATGGTAGGCGTCAACAACCGTAATCTCGGCACATTCGTCACCGATGTGAAAAACTCTTTCCATATAGCCGAAAAACTCCGGCAGATACCGGCCACAGCCCAGGATTCTTCCGACAGCCAAAGCCTGCCGCTACTTGTTTCGGAAAGCGGAATTTCACATCCCGAAACCATTTGCCGGCTGCGCGCTGCAGGTTTCCGCGGCTTCCTCATCGGAGAAAACTTTATGAAAACCCGCCGGCCGGGAGATGCATTAAAAGAGTTCATTTCTCCACTCCGTTCCTGAAAATGAAGTATTAATTACATAAATCATTAAAAAAAATGGCTCCTCTTATCATCAAAGTATGTGGCATGACCGAAGCGGAAAACATCCGCAATGTAGAACAACTGGATGTAGATATGATAGGCTTTATCTTCTATCCCAAGTCTCCCCGTTGCCTGTGCGAGATACCGGCATATCTTCCGGTTCGTGCAAAGCGCGTAGGAGTCTTCGTCAATGAAAGTAAGGAAACTATCCTGATGTATGCCGACCGTTTTGCGCTGGACTACATCCAGCTTCATGGCAGCGAATCGCCCGGATATTGCCGTTCCTTACGCGGCAGTGGTCTGCACCTTATCAAGGCATTTTCCATTTCACAGTCAAAAGACCTGGCAACCGTTTCCGCTTACAAAGGATTATGCGATTATTACCTCTTTGATGCCAAGACATCACTGTATGGCGGCTCCGGTAACCAGTTCGACTGGAACCTGCTACACCGTTACAGCGGAATGACGCCTTTTCTGCTCAGCGGCGGAATCAACCCTTACAGCATTAAAGCAATCAGGGAGTTTCATCACCCCAAATTAGCCGGTATCGACATCAACAGCCGCTTTGAAACGGCTCCGGGGCAAAAAGATGTGGAACGCATCGGAAAATTCCTCCAGGCAATAAGAACCGGTGAAACTGCCGGCTGACGACACAACCGCGGGCCAGCAGACAACGTAACCTTCAATAATAAATCTGTAATAACAAACTCATTATGAATCGTATCAACCAACTCTTCCAAGACAATCCCCAAGACCTGCTGTCTATCTATTTTTGTGCCGGCCACCCCACACTCGACGGTACAGCCGATGTAATCCGTATACTCGAAAAGAACGGAGTGAACATGATAGAAATCGGTATCCCCTTCAGCGACCCGATGGCAGACGGCATCGTCATTCAAGATGCCGCCACCCGCGCCCTGCGCAACGGAATGTCTCTCCGCATCCTCTTTGAGCAGTTGCAGGACATCCGCCGGGATGTCCGTATCCCGCTGATATTAATGGGCTATCTCAACCCGATTATGCAGTTCGGCTTTGAGGCTTTCTGCCGGAAATGTACGGAATGCGGCATCGATGGCGTAATCATCCCCGACCTGCCTTTTAGGGAATACGAAGAAAATTATAAGGCCGTCGCACAGAAATACGACATACGGGTCATCATGCTCATCACCCCCGAAACCAGCGAAAAACGCATCCGCGAAATAGATACCCATACCGACGGATTCATCTATATGGTATCATCAGCAGCCACCACCGGCGCGCAGAAAGATTTCGACACCCGGAAACAAGTCTATTTCAAGAAGATTCAAGATATGAACCTGCGCAATCCACGCATGGTAGGTTTCGGCATCAGTAACCGGCAGACGTTCGATACAGCCTGCTCCCATGCGTCCGGAGCCATTATCGGAAGCCGCTTCGTTACCCTGCTCGACGAATACAAAGGAAACGCACAAAAAGCCATCTCACATCTGAAAGAAGATTTGGGTAAAAGCGATAAAGCGGTAGGACAGTAAGACAACTTAAATTCCATTTTTTTTACGTATCTCTGTGAATAATACAAAGATAAGCTACATTTCAGCATAAAAAATGGACAAGTTCATTTTATTCTGTTATCGGTTTACATTATCTTTGTGCCCGAAAAAAAGAAAAAAGAGATATTTATGAAAGCAGATTATCCTTCCGTTCTCTTGATTTACACCGGCGGAACTATCGGAATGATAGAAAATCCGGAAACAGGTGCACTGGAAAATTTCAATTTCGCCCACCTGCTCAAGCATGTTCCCGAATTGAAGCGCTTCAACTATCACATCTCGTCCTATCAGTTCGATCCGCCTATCGACTCCTCTGACATGGAACCTTCCCTGTGGGCCAAAATTGTCGCGATTATAAATGACAACTACGAAAACTTCGACGGCTTTGTCATCCTGCACGGAACCGACACTATGTCATATACGGCATCGGCACTCAGCTTCATGCTCGAAAACCTTGCGAAACCGGTTATCCTTACCGGTTCGCAGCTACCCATCGGGACATTGCGTACGGACGGAAAGGAAAACCTGATTACTTCCATCGAAATAGCTGCCGCCAAACGTCCGGACGGCACAGCCCTTGTCCCCGAAGTGTGCATCTTCTTTGAAAATGAGTTGATGCGCGGCAACCGGACTACCAAAATCAATGCCGAAAATTTCAACGCTTTCCGCTCTTTCAACTACCCCGCTCTGGCAAAGGCAGGAATCCATATCCGTTACAACGAACACATCATCCGTCGCCCCGACCCTGCACGACCGATGAAACCGCATTATCTTTTCGACACCAACGTTGTAGTCCTCACCCTGTTTCCGGGCATTCAGGAAAGCATCATCGATTCTGTACTTCACGTTCCGGGATTGAAAGCAGTGGTTCTCAAGACATTCGGTTCCGGCAATGCACCGCAAAAGGACTGGTTCATCCGGCAACTGAAGGACGCGACAGAACGAGGCATCGTCATCGTCAACATTACCCAATGCCAAAGCGGCGGTGTTGAGATGGGACGCTACGAAACCGGACTGCATCTGCTCGAAGCCGGCGTTATCAGCGGCTACGACAGTACGCCCGAATGCGCTGTAACCAAACTCATGTTCCTGCTTGGGCACGGACTTAGCCAAGCGGAAATCCGCCGCCGGATGAATTCGGATTTGGCAGGGGAAATTACCAAAGAGTAATTTCCTCTTTTTTTCTCTTTACTCCCTTTCAGACTTCTCCTTTTTATTCGCCCGGACAATATTTACAAGTTTTCAAAAAACGGGCAAATGGTCGTATTTGGCAAATATTCGCCTGTTTTTATCAAAAAAAGACAATATTTCCAAGTTACAATCCGAATATTATGGCTATCTTTGCGGCATGCGCAACTAAAAGTTGAGTATTTTATCCAACAAGCAAACAATACATAGAAACATTATAGATTAGCTTATGGAATTATTCTACCGTTTTTCAGTCGTGGTAGCCATTGTCGGTACTCTGATACTTTCCAGTTGTACAGACGATGTGTACGATCCTGAAAGGGGCATTCAGACAGAACCGAAAGAAAATCCCTTAGGAGAAGACTTTACCGCCCCCGATGGTTTTAACTGGTCCATGGTCAACACCGTAAATCTGAATGTTGAGATAAACGATGAATTTGACGGGCGATATAAGTATCTTATTGAAATCTTTACCGCCAACCCGATATCCGACGTAAGCGCTGTCCCCATTGCGGTGGGTACTGCCAACAGGAACGGAAATTACAGCGCGGAAATCAACGTTTCCAAAGCCGCCACAAGACTGTTTATCCGTCAGACCGACCCCAAGCAACGCAAGGAAGTATACGAATACAGTATCCCTGAAAACGGAGGTATATTGGAGTGTAAACTGTACCATGTTTCAACCGGTACAAGAACAAGAACCGCAAACAAGACTGCCGGTAATTCCCATTCGGCATTCGAAGCGGCGCAGGCAGCCGGAATAACGGAAATCGCCGATAGAGAATATAAGGAAGCGGAAGTGACACCAGCCGTTCCAAGCGTATCGGATGGTTACATCGACCCTTGGAATACAGGCACACTTGCCAACGGAGCCAAGTATATCATAGGAAAAGAATACACAGCGGATTCTCCTTATACCATCCAGCTAAAAACGAACAGCGGCAGAGCAACTGTATTCGTACAGGGCATCTGGAAATTAAGCGGTTGGAGCAGCCTAAATTCAAACCTCGATATATATGTAATGGACGGAGGCAGAATCATTGCAAACAATCTCACCATCGGTAATGAAAACACCCTTACCCTGCAACATGACGGCAGCCTCGAATGCACTTCTCTCAGTTTAGGATGTCCCACCAAGAACTTCGGTACTATTTCAGCCAATGGAAGCCTGACAATGAATCTTGGCAAGCAACCGGAACTATTCAACGCAGGCAAAATCGAAGTCGCTGACAAAATCACCATCAACGGCAGCAACGTCATCAATCACGGCACATTAAACGCCCATGAACTCAACTTCATCGATGCCAGGATTTTGAATAAGGCCGACTTAAACAGTGCTACCGATATAAAGCTCAATGGCGGCCGGCTATTCAATTACGGCAGTGTCAAGTTCGATGAAACTGACGGTGAGACAGGAACCAACAACTCCACCGCAACCGTCATCGTCAACCATTATGAGGCCCGGATAAGCGGCTATGAAATAGAGGGTGGCCTGTCTGTGTACAACGATGGCTTCATCGAAACATCCAAATTTACAAACTCATCGTCCGATGTCCTATACAACAGTTGCACCGTTATTGTGAAAAAGGAATTCAAGTTCAGAAACGTAACATTAAACAAGGGATCCATTACCGCCGGCCGTGCCAACGAAACTGACACAGAGTGGCTGCCCGTACCCGAAATAGAAAGCCAGACCGACGCCAAATTCACGCTGATAGACGGCTCCATGATTAAAGCCAGAGAGTTCGAAGTAAAACGCGGTGACGTCATTTTCCAGGCAGTGAATATCACCAACAATGACAAGTCAATGATTAAGGCCGAAAAAATTAAATTCGAAGAGCCCACCAACGTCCAATTGTTAAGCAACAATCTGGTCATAGAAGGAAAAATAGAGGGGCCGAGCCAGTATCACCCGTTTAAGAAGAACGAAAGCGTCAACACCGGTTATGATGAATCCAGATACACCATCGAGACCTGCGGCGGAATCTATGACGAAGGCAATAAGGGTGAAGAAGAGAAAGACCCCGACTTCCCCATCGAAATCAAAGACAGCGATGTGTATACGTTTGCTTTTGAGGACAATTGGCCTGCATACGGCGATTTTGACATGAACGACCTCGTAATCGTAATGTCCGGAAAAGAACTGCAAGTAGATAAAAACGGTATAGTGACACGGCTCAGAATGACACTTGAACTGCGAGCTGCAGGTGCAGCCAAAACATTGGGAGCAGGTGTCCGCTTCACTAAACTCTCTCAAGCTATGAAGCCTGACAAGTTCAGAACCAATGGAAAAGACGTATCATTCGAGAATAAGCAAAGCATCCCCACTTATCTCCTCTTCAGTGATGCATGCACCGAATTGTGGGGCAGCCAGTATACCGGTACTGAAAAGCGTATCAATACCCTTGAGAACGGTCCGTTCAAAAAAGATACCAAGGAATATAATATCATCATGGAACTTCCCGTATCCGCCAATGTAAAGCCGGAAGACCTGAACATCAACAATATTGATGTTTTCGCCATCACAGCTCCCGCCACAACCAAAAGGAAGCGTACGGAAGTACACGTAGCGGGCTTTGCTCCGACAGACTTGGGCGGTACCCATTACTTCAATAGCGGTAATGACGACTCATCCGTTGCCGAAAACAGATACTATCTCAGCAAAGAAAACCTTGCCTGGGCAGTTGTAATCCCTCAAGAATTTGCGTGGCCTGCCGAAAACAGGAAAGTCACTATGGTATATGACAGGTTCCGGTCGTGGATTACCACCGGCGGACAACGAGACAACGACTGGTATCAGTCACACAACAAAGACGTATATCCTATTGAAAATTTGACTCCGCTCAATAGAGACTGAAATATGGCCAACCTATACGGTAACCCGAAAAACGTGAAGAAATATACCGGCAAATATATTCTCACATTTTCTCTCACTTTGCCGTTAAAGCAGGTTAACAAGTATTCATTGTCGTTAGTAACCGGACGAGTTCAATAAAACAATAGCTGTTTTTTGTTACTACATAGTAAATAAACAAAGCAACAACGCTATAATAAACAGAACAATGAAAAGAATCTTATTGGTTGATGACAAAGCCACCATAGGCCGTGTACTCAAGATTTATTTAGGGACAGAATACGACCTGGAATATTTTGAAAGCCCTCTAAAGGCTCTTGAGTGGCTTAACGAAGGTAATGTCCCCGACCTTATCATCTCTGACATTCACATGCCCCACATGCGCGGCAATGAATTCCTGTACTATCTGAAAGGGAACGAGCTGTTCAAGCATATCCCTGTAGTGATGCTTTCCAGTGAAGAAAGTACCGTCGAACGCATCCAGTTGCTCGAAGCCGGAGCGGCAGATTACATACTCAAGCCATTCAACCCGTTGGAACTCAGGGCACGCATCAAGAAATACATCTGAAAAAGAACTGAAAGGAAGATATGCTATATTATATCTACATAGGAAACAGCCAGACTGCCATCGACCACCTGAACAAGGTTACCAATGGCATGTTCGTTGCTGTCTCCGGTGCCCGTAAAGCTGCCAAAATCATAGACGGCATCCGCGAACGGTATAACACATCCATCCTTTACGAGCAAACCGACCCAGAAAAGGATTGCCTTGACATCACCAACCTTCGCAAGAGGTTTCCACGCGTATACATAATACTTATCACCGAAGGATTGCCGGCAGAAGCCCGCAAAGCCTATCTGCAGGCAGGCGTCAATAATACACTGCCGCCACAAGCCGATGAAACGAGCATCCACCGAATGACCCAGTTCCTGCAAGTGCGTCAAAAGCATAAAATGCAGGAATTCAGCCAAAGCCACCGAAAGATGCTTAACACATTTCATCTGCCCACATGGAAACGTGCTTTTGACATTTTGTTTGCCATATGCGCCCTGATAATACTATCTCCGTTACTTATCGGCACAGCCATTGCCATCCGTCTCGAAAGTAAGGGTAAAGTCATCTATAAGTCGCAACGCGTAGGCAGTAACTACCGGATATTCAACTTCCTGAAGTTCCGCTCCATGTACACCAATGCGGACAAGAAGCTGAAGGAGCTCAATGCCCTCAACCAGTACAAAATGGAAGAAGAAGCGGCAGACGATACTCCCGACATCCGGTTCGACGACCTTACAGGCTCTTCCGATGAAGAAGCAAACTTACTGATTTCTGATGATTTCATCATACCGGAAAAAGATTTTTTCCGGCAAAAGGCCCAATCCAAAGAAAGCCCGTTTGTCAAGATAGAAAACGATCCGCGCGTCACACACATCGGCCGTTTCATCCGTAAATACAGCATTGACGAACTTCCGCAACTATTCAACGTCCTGAAAGGCGATATGAGCATCATAGGCAACCGTCCGCTTCCGCTCTATGAGGCCGAACTGCTGACCAGCGACGCATACATAGACCGCTTCATGGCTCCTTCCGGACTGACCGGGCTCTGGCAAGTGGAAAAGCGTGGCGGAGCCGGTAAGATGTCGGCGGAAGAACGAAAGCAACTGGATATTAAATATGCACAAGAATTCTGTTTCCGGCTGGACATGAAGATACTTCTAAGAACGTTCACCGCTTTTGTACAGAAAGAGAACGTGTAAGTATTAAAACTAAAAAAACAAACAGACAAATGATAAAAGCCCATACATATCCCCTATCATATCTCTGTGCAGCTACATTTATTCTGTTCCTGTTGCCCCAGTCCATCCATGCCCAGACGGACATGACCCGTGAAGAGCGTATCAAAATTCTGGAGGCACTGAAAGAAAGCGATACCATCCTGGAGAAGAGCATCTCAGGAAGCCAGTTGCCGGAAACGCGGCACTATATAGAAGGTTTTGAATTGCCGCCCCTTTCCGTATTCATGGATGCCGTAATAGAAAACGCCACTGTAAAGCGGGCACACTCCCAGGTAGAGCAGGTAAAGAACCAATACCGCATAGAAAAAAGAAACTGGTGGAACTACTTCCGGCTGAACGGAAATTATGCATACGGGCGTTACAACGTATTGAACGACAACAGCGATTCCTACAACGACTGGTATCAGTCCACCACAGCCAGCTCCCGGCACACCTTCAACGTAGGAGCCAGCTTCAGTGTAGGTCTCGGCGATTTATTCAACCGTCCGCTCCGGCTGAAGAACTATCGTTACAACATCGAGCAGCTCCAATACACGCAGGAAGAAGTAATGGAAGAACGGCGGCTCAAAGTGCTGGAAGCATATAACAATGTGACGGCGCAACTGGCAACCATCAAAGCCAAAGCGGAGAACGCCGCCCTCTACAACGCTCAGATGAAAATCTCGGAGAACAATTTCATACAAGGTAAAATAGACATCATCTCGCTGTCATTGGAGCGGGCTCGCCGTTCCGGAGCGGTGACTTCCTATGCCGAAGCACGCGTTTCGCTGCATAACGCCATCATTTTACTTGAGATGCTGACAAATGTAAAAATAATCAAAGGGAAATAAAATCTTATGGATATAATACAGTTTATAGCACAATTCTTCTACCGCATCCGTTACTGGCTGTTGTGGGGTGGATTTATTGTCACAGCACTGGTGGCGTACTTCACCCAGTTCCTGCCGTTCAGCTATACTGTAAACAGCAATATCTATGCCGGTGTAACCAATGTTACCAATATTGACGGCAGCAAGGTTGAAAACATCAGCAGCACTTTCGACAATCTCATCAACATAGCCAAGTCCAAAAGCACATTGGAGAAGGTCTCTCTCCGCTTGCTTGCCACGAACCTTGTATATGGCGAGGAGTGGCAGGATAATATGTACATCCAGGCAAAACACTACCGCCAACTCCTGCAGCATACACCCAAAGAAGTGCTGGCTTTGGTAGACCGTTCCTCGTTGGACAAAACCGTCGGGAACCTGCAAGCATACCGTCAGGAAAGTGCCGCCAACTTTGTATACTCCATGTTCAGCCGTCCTACGGAGTTTTACAGTTTCCACGCACTCGAGCAGATAACCGTAAAACGTCTGGGCACAAGTGACCTGATAAGCTTTACCTACACAAGTCCCGACCCGGGTATCACCCAAAACACCATCAAGATTTTGGAGGACGAGCTTATCAAAGCATACGAAATACTTCGTTTCAGTGCCACGAACAGCGCCATCGCTTACTTTGAGGAGCAAGTAAGGCTTGCCAAAATCAACCTCAACAAAGAAGAAGACAACCTGATGCACTATAATGTAGAGCATTCGGTAATCAACTACGACAATCAGAGTAAAGAGCTGGCGGTAACCAAATACAATCTGGACGACCGTGAGGAACTTGCCCAACGAACCTACAAAAGCGCCGTGGCTCTCCGCCAGATGCTGGAAGATAAAATGGACATCCGCGCCAAGATTATACGCGATAACACGAAGCTGCTCAAAGAACTTGAAAAAGTTACGGAACTGAACCAGAATATCCTGGAGCAGGAAATCTTTTCAACGGATACGGAACTAAAAGACAATGAACAGTTGCAACGGAACAAAACCGATTTACAAAGCTCGGAAGACAGAATCAGCCACATTTCCGACAACCTCAACGAATACAATTTCACCAAAGAAGGTGTCGGTATCGATAATATGGTAACAGAATGGCTGATGGCATGTATCAACGAGGCAAAGGCAAGGGCCGAACTGAAAGTCCTTCACGAACGCCGGAACGACATCCTGAACCAATATCGGGAATTTGCTCCTGTGGGTACTCAAGTAAAGCGTAAGGAACGTGCCATCGGCATAGCCGAAGACACCTACCGTGAACAGCTCCGCGGACTGTCCGAAGCGCGGCTCCGCCTGCAAAACATAAAAATGACCACTGCCAACCTGCAAATCATCGCTCCGCCCGAGTTCCCGCTTACCGACAACGGCCGTAAGCGCCTGCTCTACGTCGTGGCTGCTCTGATTGCCAGTTTGATATTCATTACTTTCTACTTCCTCATCATTGAACTGACAGACCGCACGCTACGGGATGCCGAACGCAGTCACCGCCTTAGCGGCCTGCCCGTCATCGCCGCATTCAACGGCATCAGCAACCTGAAGTTCCGAGGATTCCTGAAAGTATGCAACCGCCGTGCCGCCGCCTATTCCTGCCATCAGCTCGACAGGTATCTGGCAACAGGACGCCCTACCGTCATCAACCTGCTCAGTATGGAAGAGCGGGAAGGTAAAAGTTTTCTGGCCAAATATTTTGCCGACCATTGGGCTTCCGTGGGACTTCGCACCCGTATCGTAAAGCACGATGTCGATTTTGAGACCAACGACCAGAAATACGTCCGGGCACAGCAGCTATCCGATTTCTGGCAACTGAACTCCGCCGAGCAGATACCGGACATCATTCTTGTGGAATACCCGTCCATAAGCACTGCCAGCCTGCCTTTGACCGTACTGAAACAAGCCGATATCAACCTGCTCATAGCCAACGCCTGCCGTTTATGGGGCAAAAACGATGATATCAACCTGAAATCCATTAAAGAAATGCTGGGTGACACTCCGTTATCGCTTTATCTCAACAATGCCGACCGTGAAGTCGTGGAATCGTTCACCGGTGAATTACCGCCCAAGACACCTCTCCACAGCTTCGTCAGCCGATTGTCCCAACTGGGGCTGACCGCTAAAAAAGCCGCTGTAAAATGAGTATCAAGCGAAGTTACATATCATCTCCCGCCTTAACCTTTGCCATACTCTGCATCGGTTTAGGATGTATCGTCGCAGCTACTTTGAAGCAAAATTTAGCGATAGCAGGACTGGTGGCGGCACTGCCCGTCCTCTTGTGTATTCTGATTTTGCACCTTCGCAAACCGGAACGCTTCCTATTCCCGCTATTCATTTTCAATTATTTCTTCACCCCATTGGCGCGTTACAGCCGGCAGGACGGACTCAGCGTACTGTCGGACATCATCTGGTGGAGCGTGCTCCTCATCGTCATCATCCAGACGGCACTGCACTACCGTTTTCCCTGGAAACGGGCCGTCAACATCCTCACCATAGGGGGTGCCGTACTGGCAGTGTACTGCCTTATGGAAGTCGTCAACCCCACCGCGTCCCTGGAAGCATGGATTTATTCCAGGGGATTCATTTACAATACGTTTCTCGTGTCCCTAATCACGGTGTTGCTGGCAACATCCTATAAGCAAATCAGCCGGCTGATATTCCTGTTTTCCATACTTACGCTCATCGCCATACTGAAAGGCCTTTGTCAGAAATTCATCGGTTTCGACGCCGTCGAATACAATGCCATGATGGAAAGCGGCATGTACAAGACGCACTTGCTGCCCCAGATCACCCGCTACTTCTCCATCTTTACCGATGCGGGGAATTACGGTTCCAACATGGGATTCACCTGCGCGTTGTTCGGTATTGCCGGTTTGTTCAGCAAGAAGTCCAGCCTGAAAGTATATTATTTCTCCATCTCCGCACTCTCATTATACTCCATGTTCATTACAGGTACTCGAGGAGCTATCGTAGTGCCCCTGGGCAGTCTGTTGCTTTTTGCGCTTATCAGCAAGAACATCAAGCTGATGAGCGCTGCCGCAGTGGGAGGAATTTGCATCTATGTTTTCTTCGCATTTACATACGTGGGAGAAAGCAACTACATGATACGGCGCATGCGCACGGCATTCCGTCCCAATAAAGACGCGTCCTATCTGGTAAGAAAGCAGAACCAGAAAAAGCTGGCGGAGTATCTCAGAAACAAACCGTTCGGCGAGGGGCTCGGCCTGGGCGGTGTGGAAGCCCGAAGATTCGGCAACAGGCTGACAACCACCATTCCCAACGACTCCACCTACGTCAAGATATGGACGGAAACGGGCGTTGTGGGCATTCTCCTTTACCTGCTGATTTATGCGGGCAGCCTGCTATGGGGATGCTACTGCATCATGTTCAAAATAAGGAATGACGAGCTGCGCCACCTGCTCACCGCACTTGCCTGCGGCATATTCGGCATGATGCTCAGCGCCTACGGGAACGCATTCTTCACCCAGTTCCCCACCGGCATTATGATGATTATGTTCCTGGGCATACTGATGAACGGGAAATATATAGACGAACGTCTGACGATTGAAAAACAGCAGGCATTATTAACCACAACTAAAAAAGATTCGACGCTATGATGTCCAACATTTTTAACATATTCAGCATAGACTGGTGGATGGATGAGAGCAACAATGCGCTACAAATGACAGATTCCGTCCTATTCCTGCTGCTGGCTATTCCGGTAGCCTACCTGTTTCTCTGCGCACTTTTCTCGCTCGGAAAGTACAAGAACCCTTATCCGGCGGCAGCCGTACAGCACCGTTTCTTAGTGCTTTTTACCGTATTGCGCAACGGGAAAGAAGTAATTGAATCCGTCAACCGCTTTCTGGACACCCAGCAATACCCGCGCGACAAATACGACGTTGCCATAGCAGCCACCCAACTGCCCGAAGAGGATCTTGTCACCCTGCTGCAAATGCCCGTAAACATCGTAGTGCCCGACAAGGAATATTGCACCAAAGTCTATGCCATCCAGCAGGTTATGGAACGCTACGCTCCCGATGAATACGACCTGATTGTCATCTTCAATTCCGACAACCATATCGTACCGAACGCCCTCAGCATGTTCAACAACGCCTACTACTCCGGTTGCGATTCCATCCAGGCGCACCGCATGGCGGAGAACCTGAATACCAGCATCGCTGTTCTCAATGCCACCAGCGAAGAAATCAACAACAATCTTTTCCGTCTGGCACATACCCGCATGGGCTTTTCCTCGGCTCTCATAGGTTCGGCAATGGCATTCGATTTCGCCATGTTCCACGAACGTGCTCCCAAGCTGAAAGGCTCCGATATAAGCAAGGCGATGGAAACCGTACTGCTGGAGCAGAATATCTACACCGAATATCTGGCGGAAGTGGTATGTTACAGCAAGAAAGAAGATAATGCAGACGGCTACCAGACGCAACGCATCAGTTGGATCCGTTCGCAATATACCAGTACATTCTTTGCGCTGAGGTATCTCCCGCTGGTATTGCTGAAAGGTGAATGGGATTACGCCCTCAAACTTTTTCAGTGGCTGATGCCTTCCCGTTTCCTGCTTATCGCACTAATTCTGCTATGCACGGCAGGCGTCACCCTGCTGAACTGGACCTGGGCTCCCAAATGGTACGTACTGCTTGCAACGCTTATCCTCGCTTTCCTCATGGCACTGCCCGAAGGAGAAGTCAGCCGCCGTCTCCGCAAAGCCCTTTGGGCGCTCCCGGTACTTATGTTTACAGCCGTATTCAGCCATATAAAACGGTTCTTCTATAAAAAGAAATAAGGAGTACACAGCATGAAGATAGCCATAGAAGCCCAACGGATTTTCCGTCCCGACAAGCACGGCATGGATTTCGTAGCACTGGAAACCATCCGCGAATTGCAGAAACGGAACGACGGCAATGAATACTATATTATCGTGGCTCCGGGCAAAGACCATTGCCTGGAAGAATCTGCCAACCTCTCCATTGTGGAAGTGGCGTGTCCCACCTACCCGCTTTGGGAACAGATAGCCCTGCCGCTGGCGGTGAAACGTTTAGGGGCAGACCTGCTGCATTGCACATCCAACACAGCCCCGCTCTGCTGTCCGGTTCCGCTGGTGCTGACACTCCACGACATCATCTATCTGGAACCCCGCCAACAGCGCAGTCCCTCGCTTTATCAGGAAATGGGATGGCACTACCGCCGCCTCACCGTACCACGGATTCTGAAGAAATGCCGGAAAATCATTACCGTCTCCCACTTCGAACGCAACCGCATCCGCGAAACCCTGAACATTCCCGCCGACCGCATTACGACCATCTATAACGGCTATAACAGTCATTTCCGTCCGATGGACGACATAGACATGCAGGTAGTAAACCGCTACATTCCCCAAAAAGACTTCCTGTTCTTTCTGGGAAACACGGACCCTAAAAAGAATACGGCACGGGTGCTGAAAGCCTACAGCCTTTATCTGGAAAAATCGTCCGTAAGGCGTCCGCTGCTCATCGCAGACCTCAACGAAGCCTATATAGACAGGCTGCTGCAACAGGAAAACATCAGTAACCGCCTGAAACGGCACCTATTCTATCCCGGCTATATCCACAACGCCGACCTCGCCACGCTGTACAATGCAGCATTCGCTTTCCTCTACCCCTCGCTGCGCGAGAGTTTCGGCATCCCTCTGGTGGAAGCCATGGCTTGCGGCACTCCCGTCATTACGGGAAACACCTCTTCCATGCCCGAAATAGGCGGTCCGGACATACTTGCCGCAGACCCCCGCCAACCGGAAGAAATAGCCGGTGCAGTGCTGCGTCTCGAAAATGAAGACGCGCTCTATCGGCAGCAACGGGAATACGGGCTGCTGCGCGCCCGGCAATTCTCGTGGAAAAAGACAGCCGATGAGCTGATTCAAGTATATCAATCGCTCGGCATATAAATGACCTCTGCCCATGAAAACCCTTTTTCTTGTCTTTTACGGATTTCAGGAATACAACGGTATCAGTAAGAAAATCAGATACCAGGCGGACGCCCTCAGGCAATGCGGGGCAGATGTACGCACCTGCCACTACGAGGTTGGCAACGACGGCAGCCGGAAGTGGATGATAGACGAAGATGTGCTTGCCGATTTGGGCAAAGGAATACCCGCCAAAATAAAAAAACGGCTCTCGTTCGCCCCTATCCTGCAATACGTTCGCCGGGAAGGCATACAATGCGTATATATCCGCTCCTATCACAACGCCAACCCCTTCACCATACACTTCGTGAGGATGCTGAAAAAGCAGGGTGTAAGAGTGCTGCTGGAGATACCCACATATCCCTATGACCACGAATATTCTTCCGGCATGGAAAAAGTACAGTTGTATACGGACAAACTGTTCCGCCATGCGTTCTGCAGGTACGTCGATTTCATTGTAACCTTCTCCAGCGATGACCGGATATTCGGTCGTCCCGCCATCCGCATATCCAACGGAATAGATTTCGCCCGCATCCCCCTGCGCTCTCCCCGGCACGGCACGAGCAAGGAACTCCACCTGATAGGAGTTGCCGAAATCCACTTCTGGCATGGTTTTGACCGGTTGCTGAAAGGCCTGGGAGCATATTACGGCAACAACCCCGAATATAAAGTCTATTTCCATCTGATAGGCAAACCGAGCGGCAGGCGGGAAGAGAAAGACATTGCAACACTCATCCGCCGGTACTGCTTGCAGCCGTTCGTCACCCTGTACGGAGCAAAGCATGGCGAGGAGTTGGACGCGCTTTTCAACCGGGCAGACTTTGCCATAGGCAGTCTGGCACGGCATCGCAGCGGCATATACAACATCAAGACCCTGAAAAACAGGGAATATGCGGCGCGCGGGTTCGGTTTCGTCTACTCCGAAACGGACGATGATTTCGACCGCATGCCCTACACGCTGAAAGTGCCCGCCGACGAAAGTCCCGTCAGCATCCCCGCCCTGATAGAGTTCTGCCAGCACATGACCGTGACGCCGCGGGAAATAAGAGATTCCATCCGACACCTTTCTTGGGAAGAACAGATGAAAAAAGTGTATGAACAGATTGTCCGAATAAAAAAGTAAAATACCATGCCCGAAGTTTCCGTTATCATCCCCATATACAACACGGCTGCCTACCTGCGCAAGACGCTGGACAGCATTTGCGGCCAGACCCTGAAAGAGCTGGAGATAATCCTTATCGACGACGGCTCTACCGACGGAAGCCGCGGTATCATCGAAGAATACGCGGAACGCGACGCAAGAATCCGGTGGTACGCGCAGCCCAACCAAGGATTATCCGTTGCACGCAACCGAGGATTGCTGCATGCTACCGGCAAGTATATATATTTTATGGACAGTGACGACATATTGGATACACAAGCCCTCCGGCACTGCCATGATTTGTGCGAGAAAAGAGAACTGGACTTCATATTCTTCGATGCAAAACCGCTGACGGAGTCGGCTGATAGCCAGAACATTCCCAATTATGACAGAAAAGGGAAAATAGACGAATCCATACATTCCGGCATGGAAATGCTGGACTATGAGCTGAGCAACCGCCTGTTCCTCACTTCCGTTTGCCTGTGTATGGTCAATCGCCTGTTCCTGAAAAAATGCTTCACAGGCTTTTATCCCGGCATTATCCACGAAGATCATTCTTTCACTATGATGATTTATCTGAATGCACAAAGAGTATGCTACGTTCCCGAGGCCTTCTTCGGGCGAAGGATACGTCCCCACTCCATTATGACCAATCGCTTCGGAATGCGCAACATCGAGGGATACACCACCGTATGTACCCAAATGCAGGCACTCGGGCAAGAACATCCCGAATGGAAAACGGTCATCCGCAAATACCTGTCCTACACCCTGAACGATGTAATCTGGGCGGGACACCGGATATCGCTGCTTGAAAAAATAGAAACCGCCTGCCGCTTCAGACGCCTGCGGCTCGGAAAATATGTAAGCTTCAGGAACTGGGCTGTGTTCTGGCTGAAGAAAAAATAGGAAAAGACCATGAAAGCGCTTGTTTCCATCATCACCGTCAACTACAACGGGCTGCGCGATACCTGCGAAATGATAGACTCTTTCCGCAACCACGAAACCTATCCACACTACGAAATCATCGTTGTGGACAATGGCTCGCGCCTGCCCGAAACGGAAGAAATACAGGAACGATACAGGAGTAACCTCGTACCGGGCGGCTCCTTATCAGGCAACCCTGCATCGGACAACCCCGTCTCCTTTCCCCCCGTCAAAGTGATGCGGAACATCAACAACGGATTTGCCGGTGGCAACAATGCCGGACTGAAAGCCGCCGGAGGAGATTATCTCTTTTTCATCAACAACGACACCCTCATCAAAGAACCGGTACTGGAGGCGTTGGTACGACGCATGGAGTGCGACCCGCAACGCAACGGCGGCGTATCGCCCATGTTGAAATTCGCCGCTTGTCCGGACATCCTGCAATATGCAGGCTTCACCCCTCTAAGTTCCCTTACACTGCGCAACGCATCCATCGGATTCATGCAACAGGACAGCCCGCGCTTCCGTACTCCCTGCGAAACCGCCTCATTGCACGGAGCCGCCATGATGGTAAGCCGGCAGGCGCTACAGGATGCAGGCCCCATGACCGAAATATATTTCCTTTTTTACGAAGAGCTGGACTGGTCTGCACAGCTTAGGAAAGCCGGGTACCGCCTATGGTACGAACCTGCTGCCGTAGTCTACCACAAGGAAAGCATGACGGCGAAGCGAGGCAGTCCGATGCGGGAATTCTACCTGTCGCGCGCCCGCGTACTTTTCGCCCGCCGGAACCTGCGAGGCATCAGGAAATACCTGTCTTGTACCTACCTCTGCATCCTCGCCGCTCCTAAAAAAGCGGCCGTATACCTGCTACACGGACAAGGCACACTTGCCAAGGCAACGCTATGCGGCACTTATCGGGGAATGTTCGTTCAGTACCGATAAAAGTTTATCCCCATTAAACTCATAGTTTATTAGGAATAAACTTCCGGTTCAATAGGAATAAACTTTCAGTTTAATGTGGATAAATTATAATAAACTCCACATGTCTGCGTTCTATTTACGCCGCAAACGCTTCACCAGCGAACGTATCCCTGCCGAACAGCAATAGAAGCTGCTGCACAATATCAGCAGAAATATCAGAGAGGAAACCAGCGCATATACAATCCACATGCCATATCCCCGGGACGGCTCCGCCAACGGAAGGAAACAAAGGACCGCATCCGTCAGCCCCCATGAAAGAACGGCAAGCAGCAGATACCGGAATATATTTTTCCAATATGACTTCACGGACATTTTAAACCCCTCTTTGTAAAGGAAATAAGGTTTCCAGATACTGATAACGGTTATCGAACTGGCTATGTCTCCCAGCAATACTCCCGGAAGTCCCCACAGATAGCCGCCTGCCAATGCCACCGCTACTGTTATCGCCAGTGTGGCAACCGGCGCCCATGTGTCGTGAAACAGTCCGTAACCGAAAATAAACTGGTCGTTCGTACCCCTGAACTGACTGATAAAGAAGTTGGTAAGAATCACAATCAAGACGGAACGGGGCAATATGTACTCCTCGCCCAGCCACACCGTAATGAACGGGTCCATCAGATGATACAACGCGAACGTCAGAAACGAGGCTATCAAAAAGCGCAATGAGCTCAACTCCCAAAATACCTGCTGGATACGCTTCATATCCCCCTCGGCTATCAGGCTGCCCACCCCTGCGCCGGTACTGCCCAGAAAGTTATCGACAAACTGATTCAGCTTGGTGAGCAGCAGCATATAGTTGCCGTAATACGCCACCAGTTTCAATGAAGTAAATGCGTAGACCAGAAAAGGCAAAAGCTGCGTTCTGCCCATTCCCGCCAGCTTATGTACAAACATCTGACGAGCTTTACGCACAATAATCCTATTCTCCGGATATTTCAGTCTGCCTTCCGATACACTGCACTTCAGCCACGGATATACCCGGTTTATCTTCCAGTTCAGTATGAACGAGTACAAAATGCCGAATGTCAGTTCAATGGCTATCCACAGATAAAGACTGCCCACGTAGCATACCAATGCTATTTGCAGGAGAATCTTGATGATATTGGCCGTTTGAAAATAAACGGTGACTACATAGTTGCGCTGGTCGGCACCCAGCAGGGTTTGCCGGTAATTAACAAAATAACTGATGAGAGCGGAAGTCAAAAATGCAAAATAAGCAAAATAGATTACTCCGAGGCGGATGCCGGCATCGGCGAATATATAGGGCAGGAAGCAGGCCAAAAGCAAGCCCGCACCCAAAATCAGCAGTCCTACGTTACGATAGAGATAAGCCAGTACCGAGACAATCTCCTTTATCCTGTCTCGGTTTCCGTCGAAAATCGGTTTGTAAAGCACATAGCCGATGGAAGCTCCGATGCCCAGCTCCGCCAGATTGAGAAAGCCAAGCAGGTTCTGCATCGTACTCGTCAGCCCGACAAAGTCCGCCCCCAGTTTCTCAAGAAATATCTTCCTGGAGAAAAAGGAGATGAAAAGGGTGACAAGGTAAAAGAATACATTGACACGCGCATTCAGATAGCTTTTATGGAGGCGGGATTCTGACATTGTAAAACATTATTTATAAAACCTTGGTTATGGAAGCACAATGAAACTTACTTTTTAACAGCTTTGCAAAAGTCCTGTATATGTTTTTCCAACTTTCAAACCGAAGATAAATACACAAAGCTCTACAATATCCTTTACTGCCGAAGTGCTTGCGGCAATCCGTCACATGGGAATAACTGTAAAGCACCTTATCGCTACGCCCTATATCCAGCAAAAAGCGGTTGTAACGGCAAGCAACCTTTACACGGGCAAGAAGAGTGTCTGACCGCACTCCATACTGCAATGAATCTTTTCTGACTGTGACACAATAAACATACCCGGAACATGCCGCTACTTTACGGGCATGATAATCCACATAAGCGGCAAACATGGCATCGTTGGCGGCAATCGTTTCATCAAAGCAAATACGGTATCTGCGTACCAATTCTGCGGAAACCATCTTAGCCCAGGGTACATCGTTACGGTATTTCAGAATTTCAAGGTCCATGTCCTCCGCTATTTTCCCATTATGGACCTGGCGTGACGGAACCGGAGCCAGTGTATCCGAATCGACTGTTTCCGCACGGAACGTAATCAAGTCATAGTCCGTATTCCGGTAAGTATCCAATACGTTCAGGAAGCCGGGCAGAAAGAAATCATCGGCATCCGCAAATACCAGCCATCTGCCTTTGGCTCTGGCAAGTCCGCAATTACGGGCATAACCGGCTCCTCTGCCCTCTTTGGTAAAGAGAATCTCCACATCCGCCCTGTCACTGCCCGGAAAATGAGCAAAGTCCACAACATCCGGGGAACTGTCATCATCTGCCACAATAATCTGCACATCGTCCCTGGGCGGAATGGAAGCGAGACACCGTTGCAACAGGCAAGGTATGTCCTTATGGGGAATAATGATTGAATATAGAATTTCCATTTCTTCTTATCGTAAAATAAAACCAGACCCGCCCTATGCCTTTTCGGGATAACCGAATACGTACCTGAACCGGCAACTGCAAAGTACGGACATATAGAGATTATAACAAAAGCAGAAACCATGCAACAGGAACTGCCTGCCCCACTTGTCCGCTTTATATCCGGGATGATAAAACTCTTTCATGAAAGAGCGCTGTTCCGCTGCCAACCGGCGCAAATGTTTGGTCCGTAATGAGAAAGGAACTTTCCCGGCAGAGCGATAGTCGGCAATCAATGCACGCTGGAAAAACAGTACGACAAAGGAGAAAGCAGTTCTCATATCCGCCACATTCAAGTCTAACTTTCCGGCAAGCCGTACAGTAATCGATTTATATAATTTGAAAGTTGCATACTCCGATGCAAAATCATTCAGACGCTTTGTCAAAGAACCGGGTACGTCGCAATAGACATAATCTACATGGCTGCCTACAACCACCTGCCGGCAATGAAACAAATATTGAAAGTTGAATATCGTATCTTCACCGAAAGAAATCTCTACTGGAAAGCGTAGCCCCAACCGCTCAATGAGAACCCGGCTGAAAAGTTTGGCAACCGGCCCCCGCATATCCCGCATTTCATCATTGAGAAACAGCTCCCTGACGTCTCTACCGGTATAGACCGACGGAATAAAAGAGGTTGTATATTGCCTGTCCGCCTGCTCCGATACAATTGTAAATCCCTGTACCACAATGGAATCCTGTTCAAAAGGTCTTTCCTCATAGAGATGTTTCAGATAGTCCGTACCTACATAATCGTCCGAATCGACAAATACGATATACTCTCCTTTCGCTTCATCCAGCCCCTTGTTGCGGGCCGCACTGACACCTGCATTCGTTTGATGCA
Organism: Bacteroides sp. NSJ-48; assembly: GCF_014287405.1. NCBI lineage: Bacteria > Pseudomonadati > Bacteroidota > Bacteroidia > Bacteroidales > Bacteroidaceae > Bacteroides > Bacteroides sp. NSJ-48. Next base: position 29,035 of record NZ_JACOOD010000001.1, read on the forward strand.
GCACACGGATGCGGCAGTCTCTTTCGGCCCAGTCATGGCATATCTTGCCGCTGTTGTCAGGACTGCCGTCATCGATTAGCAACAATTCAAAAGCCGTAAAAGACTGGGCAAGCAGACTTGCGATACAACGGGAAAGGTATTTTTCTGCCTTATAGACCGGTATTATTACAGATATGACACATTGTTCCATCATCTTTCCGCTCCAAACATATACCTGAACTTAATTCCCCACAGGCAGCGCATCCACGCATCAAAAGCAACCGCACCGACATTGACCAGCAAAAACCTTGAGAACTTATCCGCCTTATACCGGGGAGAGAAGCATTCTTCTATCCACCTCCTGTGGGATGAAAGTAACTGACGCAAAAAAACAATCCGCTCTTTTCGGCTATAATGATTCTCTTTCTTATAGACCGCCAACAGGATTTTATGAAAAAACACCGTTAATGAATCCCATACCCTGACCAAAGAGGAATTCTCCAACCGATATGTTTCCTTATATCGGCATACTCTTTCCAGATAGTTGGAAAAAGCGGCGTATTCGCTGCGGAAATCTTTTATGCAAGTGGATAATGTAGCCATAGAATATCCTACCCTATATATATAGGTGGAAGTATCGCGGATAAGCAGATAATCCGAATAAGGAAGATAGTCGAGCATAAAGAGCATATCTTCCAATCCCGACACAGCAGGAACAAACCGGAGACCGTGTTCCTTTATCAGCCTGTTGTCATACAGCTTTGCCCAGGCATACATTACGTACTTTCCAACCAGTTCTGCAAGCACACGCGAACAGTCCATCGGCAAGATGGTTTGTTGCGGAACATGAACGGTATGCAAAGAACCGTCGGGAAACAGTTTATCGAACCCGCAGATTACCGTTCCTCTTTGAGACTTATCGGCAGGCAATGATGCGTAAAGCTCTTGCAAATAGGTGGAAGTGACGTAATCGTCCGAATCGACAAATGCAATATAAGTCCCCGATGCGTGCTCCAGCCCTTTGTTCCGGGCGCAACTCAACCCTGCATTTTCCTGATGGAAAACTCTTACCCTCTTATCCTTCTCCGCATATTCATCACAGATTTCCCCGCAACGGTCCGGGCTGCCGTCATCTACCAACAGCAACTCGAAATCAGTAAACGTTTGCGATAAAATGCTGCTTATACATTCGGCCAAGTATTGCTCGACGTTATATACAGGTACTATCACTGATATTTCGGGGATGTTCCGTTCCATGGCATAATCTTTCAATCGACTCCGTGCGTGGTATGAATAAACCGCCTGTTCGCTTCCTTTAGCCGGAACAGGTTCAAAAGCATCAGCAGGAAAGAGTAAGGAACCCAACAAACCGCTTTCAGCAAACGCCATTTCCAATATTTGCGGGGAATGGCGAGAGTCAGTGCCAATAGCAACAATATGAAAATCCCCCACCATTTACAGGCCGACGGAGACGCGAACAGGGAATGTGCGAGGGAAATTATGAACACAAAGCCCAGCAGCAACACTCTGGAAAGAGAGATTTGCTGATAAAGCTTATCGCAGAAGTCCCACTTCCCGCTGCGAATGGCAGGTAGCAGATGATTGGCAAACTCAAAGAAGCTGTAATACTGGGCGGACAGCCAACGGCGGCGCTGCCCGTAAAAGCTGTTCGCTTTCTGTATCTTCTCGTCCCTGACGATAGTATCGGGCAGATAATGGATGTGTATACCCTTATAAAGAAGCTTCATTTCCAGCACGCGGTCAAAACCACCCACAGAGGTATTATCCATCATCGCATCGTAAAACAAGGGATATTCAAAGGCCATCCCCGAACCTATCAGAGCCGCCGACATTCCCAAATTGACATGTCCCAAACGGAATATGGAATTGTTTATCTCCTCGCTGATTGCATCCAGATAGGCCATACCGGTATTCAGATTCTTGGCCACGCGATGTGTCTGTACCACCCGGACGCCGGACACGGAGAAAGCATCGTTTAGCTCGGACAGGTAGGAAGGAGCAATAATGTTATCCGCATCTATTACCAATGCTATGTCGTAAGCGGCTTTATCCAGATATCCGAGGGCTGCTTGCAGGGATTTGGTATTGGTGCTCTTCTCAAAATCGACTTGAAGCAGCTTTATGGGAAGTGAAGACAAAACTGCATTGGTTTCGGGCCGCATGTGGTCCGAAATAACCACAACATCATATCTGTCATCCGGATAATCCTGCGCCAGACAGGCATGCACGGTAGGCAATATAACTGCATCTTCGCGATAAGCGGCAATGAACACGGCAAAACGCTTGCTTGTCCGGGCCGGTGCGGTAACGAACGGTTTGTAACGGCACAGCGATGCCAGACTGCACACCAGCAGATATGCCACATTTATCGCGAATAAAATGTATAGCAACCAATCAAGAGTATATAACAAGTGTTCCAAAATCCATGCAATTTAAGCCTGTTGTTCTATGTTCCGGAAAGCCTGCCTGCAGGACATTCGTTACAAAGATACAAAAAACGGGAAGAGTTTGGACAGAATATACAAAAAAGTGGGCATAAAATGCAGAAATAAAAAAACGAGCAAGCTCTTTCGAACCCCTCGCCTCGTGTAAGAAAAGCCCAAAGGCTTTTCTTTTTTACTTGCATCAATTTTGTTACCTGAAAATCAATCTTTCTTTTTACCTCTAAAAAACAAACTTCAATTACCTATTAAATAACACTTAATGTTTAACTTTTACCTTTTTCTAATTACCTACTTTAATCTAAAACTTTTACCTATGAATTAATTCAATCTTTTTACCTCTTAACTAATTACCTATACTGAAAACTTTATCTTTTTATTCTTTTATAAGAGCAATTTCCCAACTGCATTGCAAAGGTAATACTTTTTTCCGTGTGCGCAAACAGTAGGGGAAAGAAGTGTATGTTTTATAACATTGTTTTAGAGATTAAGCGTCTCTTTTACACTTGTAAACAGTTAAAATGCTACCAATGTGACACACTATCCCCCGAAAGCATTACACCGGGTATAAAAAAACAAACCACCGAAGTGCCGTAGCACCTCGATGGTTGTCCCCTTTAAACACCTTTAAACAAAATGAAATATAATAATTACTTTCTTGCTTCTGCAATGTAAGCCAAAGCTTCCTTACATTTCTCCGTAACGTAAGTCCAATCCTCTGCAGCAACCTTGTCGCCCGGGAAGAGCTTGGAACCCATACCTACGCAGAATACGCCGGCTTTAATCCAAGAAGTCAGGTTTTCCTGTGTCGGTTCCACACCGCCGGTAACCATCAGCTTAGACCACGGCATCGGAGCCAACAGGCCTTTTACGAGCTTAGTGCCCAGTACATCACCCGGGAATATCTTGCAAAGGTCGCAACCTGCTTCCTGTGCGAAACCAACTTCTGAAACGCTTCCGCATCCCGGAGTGTAAGCCACCAGACGGCGGTTGCAAATCTTAGCGATTTCGGGGTTGAACAACGGGCCTACAATGAAGTTTGCACCCAATTGCAGGTACAGTGCCGCAGTAGCAGGGTCTACGATAGAGCCCACACCCATAGCCATTTCAGGACATTCTTTTGCTGCGAACTTCACAACTTCTGCAAATACTTCGTGAGCAAAGTCACCGCGGTTGGTAAACTCGAATGCACGAACACCACCATCGTAACAAGCTTTCACTACTTTCTTTGCCACTTCTGCATCTTTGTGGTAGAATACAGGAACCATACCGGTTGAACCAATTTTGTTCAATACGGCTATTTTATCAAATTTTGCCATTGTATTAATCAGTAATTTAATGTATGGAAATAACTCTTTTTTGTTCTTTCAGACACGGATTAGTAGCGTGTTCATTACACTGGAAACCGTGAAATCCGTGCCTGAAAAAAATCATTAGCGTTGTACACGACCGCTTGCGTCACCGCCTGCCAGCGCTTCTACCTCCTCAACTGAAACGAGGTTGAAGTCACCGTTGATAGTGTGCTTCAAAGCGGAAGCAGCCACAGCGAATTCGAGGGCAGCGCCTTGGTTGGGCTTAGTCAGCAAACCGTGGATGATACCGCCTGAGAAAGAGTCACCGCCACCTACACGGTCGATGATCGGATTGATATCGTAACGTTTTGATTCGTAGAATTCCTCACCGTTGTAAATCATTGCTTTCCAACCGTTGTGCGTTGCCGAGAATGATTCGCGCAATGTAGAAATAACGTATTTGAAACCGAATTCCTTAGCCATAGCCTTGAAGATGCCTTTGTAGCCTTCTGCATCTGTCTTACCGCCTTCTACATCGGCATCGGGTTTGAAACCGAGGCAGAGTTCGGCATCTTCTTCGTTACCGATGCAAACGTCTACGTATTGCATCAACGGTTTCATGATGGACTGAGCTTTTTCCTTTGTCCAAAGTTTCTTACGGAAGTTAAGGTCTACCGATACCGTAACGCCGTGACGCTTGGCAGCTTCGCAAGCCAGACGGGTAAGTTCGGCAGCCTTGTCGGAGATAGCGGGAGTGATACCTGACCAGTGGAACCAGTCTGCACCTTCCATGATAGCGTCGAAATCGAAATCCGCTGCATCGGCTTCAGCAATTGCAGAATGGGCACGGTCGTAAATCACCTTGCTGGGACGCATAGATGCACCGGTTTCCAGATAATAGATACCTACGCGGTCGCCACCACGTGCGATGAAGTCTGTCTTTACACCATATTTGCGCAAAGCGTTCACTGCCGACTGACCGATTTCGTGTTTCGGCAATTTTGTTACAAAGTAAGCATCATGACCGTAGTTGGCACAGCTGACAGCAACGTTAGCCTCACCGCCACCATATACTACATCAAAAGAATCGGACTGTACGAAACGAGTGTTGCCCGGAGTGGACAGTCTCAACATAATCTCACCTAATGTAACGACTTTCTTTCCCATAATTCTATGTTTTTATTAAATACTATGATTAAATTGTTTCTTTCAAATTATCACATCAGCTCCTATTAAAAAGCTAAACACCTGATACCATGCAGAGTAAACTAAAAGACAGCTTGTTCTTCATAGCTTTCGTGTGCGGGCACAAAGATACAACAATTTTCGTAATTACAAAAATTGTTATATATTTGTATCGAAAATATTTAGATTATTATTGTGCACGGGCACAAAAAACCATGAGTAAAACCATGAATACGCCGGAAAGAATAAGAATCAAAGACATCGCCAAGATGGCCGATGTGTCGGTAGGAACCGTAGACCGCGTTATCCACGGACGTAGCGGAGTGTCGGAAGCCAGCCGCAAACGCGTGGAAGAAATTCTGGAGAAACTGAACTACCAGCCCAATATGTACGCCAGCGCATTGGCTTCCAACAAGAAGTACGCCTTTGCCTGCCTGCTACCCCAGCACGAAGCCGGAGAATATTGGACCGAAGTGGAAAGCGGCATACACGAAGCGCTGACTACCTACTCGGATTTCAACATCACCGTGAAGCTGAGGTACTACGACCCGTACGATTACCGCTCCTTCGCCCGGGAAGCCCGCAGTATCGTGGAAATGACGCCCGACGGTGTGTTGTTTGCCCCCACTGCCCCGCAGTACACCACTCCCTTTACCGATGAACTTGAAAAGCTGGATATACCTTATATATATATAGACTCGAACATCAAGGAAGCTCCCGCCCTCTCCTTCTTCGGACAGAATTCGCACCAAAGCGGGTATTTTGCCGCACGTATGCTGATGCTGCTTGCCGGTGAGGATGCACAGGAAATCGTTATCTTCCGCAAGATAAACGAAGGCATTGTAGGTTCGAACCAACAGGAACGACGGGAAATCGGTTTCCGAGAATATATGCGCGAGCATCATCCCGGCTGTCGCATCTGGGAACTGGACTTGCACGCCAAACGCGACGGTGAAGATGCACAGATGCTGGATGATTTCTTCCGCGCCCATCCCACCGTAAAGAACGGCATCACATTCAACTCCAAAGCATACATCATCGGAGAGTACCTGCAAAGACACCGGAAAACGGATTTCAACCTTATGGGGTACGACCTGCTGAAACGCAATGTGGACTGCCTGAAAGAAGGAAGCATTTTCTTCCTTATCGCCCAACAGCCTACCCTGCAGGGCTTCGACGGCATCAAAGCGCTGTGCGACCACCTGATTCTGAAAAAAGAAATCGCAAGGGAGAACTTCATGCCGATTGACTTGCTGACAAAAGAAAATATAGAATTCTATTATAACAGATAAGAGTACCGGGCAATCAGGCAATGGAACTGTAATACGACACTATCGAACGAAACCAATTAAAACATAGTATATGGAAACAAAGTACCTGAAAATCAACTCGGCCGACAACGTTGCGGTGGCTATCACAGCACTTCCGGCCGGTGAAAAACTCATAGTAGACGACAAGGAAATCATCCTGAACGAGGATATCCCCGCCGGACATAAATTCGCGCTGAAAGATTTTGCGGAAGGCGAGAATGTTATTAAATACGGTTATCCCATAGGACACGCCCGCACCGCACGGAAACAAGGCGACTGGATGAACGAAAACAACATCAGGACCAATCTTGCCGGACTGCTGGAATATACGTACAACCCCACCGAAGTGAAACTGGACATTCCGCACAAGGACCTGACATTTAAAGGATACCGCCGCAAAAACGGCGATGTGGGAGTACGCAACGAAATATGGATTATCCCCACGGTGGGTTGCGTAAACGGCATTGTCAACCAACTGGCAGAAGGCCTGCGCCGCGAGACAGACGGCAAAGGCGTGGATGCAATCATGGCATTCCCGCACAACTACGGCTGTTCGCAACTGGGCGACGACCACGAAAACACCAAGAAAATACTGCGCGACATGGTGCTACACCCCAATGCAGGCGCCGTGCTTGTGGTAGGTTTGGGATGCGAAAACAACCAGCCGGATGTATTCCGCGAGTTTTTGGGTGAATACGATTCCGACCGTGTAAAGTTCATGGTGACGCAAAAAGTGAGCGACGAATACGAAGAAGGTATGAAACTGCTGCGCGAACTCTACGCGAAAGCCAGCAAGAACGAACGTGTGGACGTGCCTCTGAGCGAATTGCGTGTAGGTTTGAAATGCGGCGGTTCCGACGGATTCTCCGGCATTACGGCTAATCCGCTGCTGGGCATGTTCTCCGACTTCCTCATTGCACAAGGCGGTACGAGTGTATTGACGGAAGTGCCCGAAATGTTCGGTGCGGAAACAATCCTGATGAACCGTTGCCGCAACAAAGAACTGTTTGAAGAAACCGTAAAGCTGATTAACGACTTCAAGGAATACTTCCTCTCGCATGGCGAACCGGTAGGTGAGAATCCGTCGCCGGGCAACAAGGCTGGTGGTATCTCCACACTGGAAGACAAGGCTTTGGGATGCACCCAAAAGTGCGGCAAGAGCTATGTGGAAGGTGTACTTCCTTATGGCGAACGCCTGAAAGTAAAAGGCCTGAACCTGCTTTCCGCTCCGGGAAATGACCTGGTTGCCGCCACCGCCCTGGCTTCGTGCGGATGCCACATGGTATTGTTTACAACAGGCCGCGGAACGCCGTTCGGAACGTACGTACCGACCATGAAGATTTCCACCAACTCCACCCTCGCCAAGAACAAACCGGGCTGGATTGACTTCAACGCCGGCGTTATCCTTGAAAACGAACCGATGGAAAAGACTTGCGAACGTTTCGTCGACTACATTATCCGCGTAGCAAGCGGCGAGTTTGTGAACAATGAAAAGAAAGGTTATAAAGAAATCGCCATTTTCAAGACAGGGGTGACACTGTAACGACAAGCGCTCATAGCCCGAGTGCACGGGATTACCGTCTGATGTTGACGGGTATTCCACAATGATTCGGACAGAAGAACAAAAGAACAAAAAATAGGTAATGTTACCTGAAAAATAAAATTTTTCCTTTTTTGTTCTTTTGTTCTTCTGTCCGAATATTTAGATATGCACCAGAATTCCATCCGTTTTTGTATCTTTGCAGCCGATTTACTCAAAACAATCGTTCTTATAAACTCATGATAGAAAGTATGTCCGCAGATACAAATACCTCTCCCAAGCAAAAGGGCGGCTGGTGGTCGCTGAGTCCGTTGGCTGTATTTCTTTGTTTATACCTCATTACATCACTGCTTATAAACGATTTCTATAAAGTGCCGATAACGGTAGCGTTTCTGCTATCGTCCTGCTACGCCATTGCCATTACGCGGGGACTGAAGCTGGAACAACGCATCTATCAGTTCTCCGTCGGCGCCGGTAACAAGAACATATTGCTGATGATATGGATATTCATCCTTGCCGGAGCGTTTGCACAAAGCGCCAAACAGATGGGAGCTATCGACGCCACTGTAAACCTGACCCTACATATCCTGCCGGACAATCTGCTGCTGGCGGGTATCTTCATTGCTGCCTGTTTTATCTCCCTATCCATCGGTACAAGCGTGGGAACAATCGTTGCCCTGACTCCGGTAGCGGTGGGACTGGCAGAGAAAACCGGTATCGACCTGCCTTATATGACAGCCATTGTAGTGGGCGGTTCGTTCTTCGGAGACAATCTTTCCTTCATATCAGACACCACCATTGCATCCACCAAAACGCAGGATTGTGTGATGAGGGACAAGTTCAAAATAAATTTCATGATTGTAGTGCCGGCTGCACTGGTTGTACTGGGAATCTATGTAATTCAGGGACTTTCCTTATCCGCCGTTCCGCAGATATACGAGATTGAATGGATAAAGGTAATCCCCTACCTTATCGTACTGGGTACGGCAATAACCGGAGTCAATGTGATGGTGGTTTTGCTACTTGGCATCGTCTCTACGGGAATCATCGGCATTTGCACGGCAACGGGCGTCTTCGGCGTCACTCCTACCGAAAACATGAATGCAAGCACCGCTTTCTTCGATTGGTTCGGCGCTATGGGAACAGGTATCACCGGTATGGGCGAACTTATCATCATCACCCTGCTGGCAGGCGGAATGCTGGAAACAATCCGCTACAACGGCGGTATCGACTTTGTCATCACCCGTCTCACCCGCCACGTCACAGGCAAGCGGGGTGCGGAATTCAGTATAGCCGCACTGGTGAGTGTAGCCAATCTTTGCACCGCCAACAACACCATTGCCATCATCACCACCGGTCCCATCGCCAAAGACATAGCCAAACGCTTTCACCTGGACCGCCGGAAAACAGCAAGCATACTGGATACATTTTCCTGCCTCATTCAGGGCATTATCCCTTACGGCGCACAAATGCTGATAGCCGCAAGACTGGCGGGCATCTCGCCGCTCAGCATCATAGGCAATCTGTACTACCCGTTCTGCATGGGAGCCTGCGCCATACTCGCCATATTAATAAGGTATCCGAGAAGATACTCATAGTTCTTCCCGGACACCGGCTGTATTCCGAACGCCGATCAGTTTATAAAACTATTGTAACGGCTGATTACGTCATTATATTCGGATACTAAATCATTATAACCATCCTCGGTGAACTTTCCGTCGCGCAGTTGCTTGCGGAGTTCTCCCAGGAACTTGTCCACATACTTCAGCAAATTATCGTAGTTCGACATCTCACTCTGGAAATCCGCCTTCTTCTCCAACTTCGAAGCTGCCTCTTTCTTGGCGTTGACAGCATCGTAAGCAGCCTGCAAATCTTCTTTCTTGGCTTCGGGCGAATAGAGTTCCAAAGTCTTCTCTATCTCAAAAATCAAAGCCTTTCCGGCAAGGATATGGTCCTTCAGCGGATTATCCATCAGTGTGGCCTCTTCGGCTTTATTGGCATAGGGAGTAAGCAGGGCATAGATTTGAGAGCGAAGTCCGGGAATCTGTTCTGCCAGCTCTTTCTCTTCCTTACAGATTTCATTACCCTTGGCATAGTTGTCGTCCTTATAATCTTCGGCCTTGATGTAGTCGCGGTAAGTATCATAATTGGCATACAGACGCTTGGACACATCGAAGAAACGACGGTAGTACATCTTCAGACTGTCGGCAGCCGAGGACGGGAAGCAATCGCCGGGGTTCAATAAAGCAGTCGTGTCTGTTGCGGAAACCGGCGTGCGGATAACAACGGGCGCTACAAGAGTCTTACCGTTTTTCTGCATATAATCGATAATCTTGGAGATCTCTCCCATGTCCACCATTTTCTTGGTGATGTCGATGCTTGTGTTGTAATAGGATATTACCTCGTTTGCTTCTTCCAATCCATAATCCATGGAAGCGGCATCCTTTCCCTTGCCACCGCAGGAAGCGAGTAAAAGCAGGGAAACAACTGAAATTGCTGTAATTTTCTTCATTGTTACAAATCTGTTTTTAGTGTTAGTATTAAAAGTTTTCGTCTGCCGGCAAAGACAACATAGGTCCGTTTGTTCCTGATATGTTATCGTTTGTCGGATAAGGCAAAATTACGTGGAAACAATGAAACCGGGAAAAATGAGAGGGGGACAAATAAGAGGATAATACCTATAGGGTTAATTTGTTGAAAAAGTGAAATTTAAGCAGATTACAGCCGGGAACGGCAGGGAGACATTTTAAAGAACAAGACACAATCACATCCGTCTTTCACACAGAAGCGCATTTATGGCACGATAATGAAAATATCAGGCAAACTCTTTGTCAATCAAAAGAAAAAGCGTATCTTTGCGCCCGCTGTTACGAGATAGCAGCATAATTCAAATCATTAACTAAAAACATTTATTTAAATGGCAACAAAAATCAGATTGCAGAGACATGGACGTAAAAGCTATGCTTTCTACTCTATCGTAATTGCAGACGTAAGAGCACCACGTGATGGTAAATTTATTGAGAAGATTGGTACTTACAACCCTAACACCAATCCTGCCACAGTAGATTTGAAGTTCGACCGCGCACTTGACTGGGTATTGAAAGGTGCACAACCTACCGACACTGTTCGCAACATCCTCTCTCGCGAAGGCGTTTACATGAAGAAACACCTTCTTGGCGGTGTAGCAAAAGGCGCATTCGGCGAAGCAGAAGCAGAAGCTAAATTCGAAGCTTGGAAGAACAACAAACAAAGCGGTTTGGCTGCTCTGAAAGCTAAGGAAGAAGAAGCTAAGAAAGCTGAAGCCAAAGCACGTCTGGAAGCTGAAAAGAAAGTAAATGAAGTGAAAGCTAAGGCATTGGCCGAAAAGAAAGCTGCTGAAGAAGCTGCTAAGGCTGCCGCTGAAGCACCTGCAGAAGAAGCAACCGAAGCTCCGGCCGAAGAAGCTCCCGCAGCAGAAGCTGCTGCTGAATAAAAAGCAGAGCTATCCTTGTAAAAAAGGGACAAAAAACATAAAATCCTCATCGGTTATGCCGGTGAGGATTTTTTATTATTATCTTTGCTGCAACAATTTATTTATTTAATGAACAAAGCAATGAAAAAATTAACTTACCTGCTCGCTGCCGCTGCCGTATTCGCAGCTTGTAACAGCGGAAACAAAGGTTACACCGTAACCGGAACAGTAGAAGGCGCTGCCGATGGCGATACCGTTTATCTGCAAACCGCAGAAGGCCGCCAGCTCGTAAAACTCGATTCTGCAGTCATCACCAACGGAACCTTCACCTTCAAAGGAACGCAGGACAGTGCTGTGAACCGCTATATCACGTGCCAGCCCTCCGGGAAAGAAGGTGTGCTGATGGACTTCTTCCTCGAAAACGGAGCAATCAACATCAAACTGACTTCCGGCGAAGGCGACTCTGCCACCGGTACAGCCAACAATGATATTTACCAACGCATCCGGGACAAGCAAAACGAGCTGAACCAACAGATGAACGCCATCTACCAGTCCATGTCAGACACAGCCCTGACAGACGAACAGCGCGAAGCCAAAGCCAAGCAGATGAATGATCTGGAAGAGCAATATATCGCCACTGCCAAAGAGGGAATCAAACAAAACATCAATAACGCAGTGGGAGTATTCCTGCTCAAGAAGAACCATTATTACATGGATGTGGAAGAACTCGATCCGCTGATGTCGCAAATCCCCGCAGCATACAACAACGACGAAACCATCATCCGCATCAAGGAGAACGTAGAAAAGATGAAAGCCACTGCCGTAGGTCAGAAGTTTACGGACTTTGAAATGCAGACCCCCGAAGGAAAAACGGTAAAACTGTCCGACTATGTGGGCAAGGGCAAAACAGTACTCGTTGACTTCTGGGCAAGCTGGTGTGGCCCGTGCCGTCGCGAAATGCCCAATCTGGTAGAGGCATACGCCAAATACAAGAACAAGAATTTCGAGATTGTAGGCGTTTCCTTAGACCAGAGCGGTGATTCCTGGAAAGAGGCTATCAAGAAACTGAATATTACCTGGCCGCAGATGTCCGACCTGAAATACTGGAACTGCGAAGGCGCCAAGTTGTATGCCGTAAGCAGCATTCCTCACACTGTACTGATTGACGGTGACGGAATCATCCTTGCACGCGGCTTGCACGGAGAAGAATTGCAAGAGAAATTGGCTGAGGTTCTTAAATAAGCAAAGAAAGCAGGCAGAATATAAAGCCAACAGGTGCGTCAATCAAAGCTTTGACGCACCTGTTGATTTTATAGAATTACCTTGCGGCCGCACAGACCGGCAGACTGAAATACGCAACCGACCATAATAACATGCTCAGATGAACAGCATGTGCATTCAGACTGAGAATATACGGTTTGCCATATCCTTAGCCAACTTCACAGTCTTCCACTGTTTCATCTCATCCTCTTCCGAAGGATTGAGAAGGTTATCCGCATCGGGCAGGCAAAGTGTCAAATGCTTCATCGGTATATAATTCAGCACTTCTTCCATCTTGGCCTGCAATTCATCCAGTTCTTCCTCATCGGGGTAATAAGAAAGCACGAAACCAAACACAGCTTCCCGTTCATGCACAAACCACAGCAGACGGCTACGGTCGCAAATTCCGCAATCGTAATTCAAGAAGTAAGCATCCGCCCCGTGCAACCGTATCAACATATCCGTTGCGGCATGAAACGCTACAAACAATCCTTCGGGACGCTCGCGCAGTACCCGGTTGTTAAGACGGGCAGCTTCATCGGTCAGCATGGATTTGACTCCCTCGAACTGTACATAACGGCAACCCGCCTCATACAACCCTTCCAACAACTTCTTATAAGCGACAGCCAAATCATCCAACAATATATTCAAATCCGGATAAACCGACTTCAAGCACCCGGCTTCCGTTTCACGAAGAATCCTCATCAGCACTTTGCCGGGCGACGGTATATGCTGCTTTGGCAATACATTTTCCGCAGTATTCTTTAGCAAAAAAACAAAATCTTCAAGGATAGGGTGATGAAGCAAACCGATTCTGCCGGTCACTTCCTGCTTCTTTTCCAATGAAGAATCAGCATTGTCTCTGCAACGGATACCTTCCCAGCCTTCCAAAAAGTCATAACTCCGAAATCCGCCATCTGTCACAACCTCTATACCTTCCGACTTCAATCGCTCCATTAATTTGCATATTTCCTTATTTTCAATGGCACGCAATGCCGACAGGCTGATTTGCCCGTGCTGATATCGGTTTCTTGCATCCCGCAACGTAAAAGGTACACATAATGCTCCCGCAATATCGACCTTAAAAGGTGGAAACAGTTTTCCCATATTCACTTTTCTTTTAACTGATAATAGTTAGAAATTCAAGTCTTTACCCTATTCATACAAAGAACAAAGAGGAGCAAATATAACCAAAGTATTTAAGAAAACAACAAATAAAATCCCTATTTCTCATCTGTCATTTTGAAATAGATTGACAGATATATTATCTCATAATTATCAATAAGATACAATTGTAAAAGCATCAAATTCTATAAAGTTTTCCATTTTGCAACAAAGCATATTTGATTATCAATACATTAACCATTTTTAATCCAACAAAAGTTTTCCAAAACAGAAAACTTACAGAAAACTATCATACCTTTGTTTCGCAATTAACTCCTATTTGTAAAATCTAAAAATACAATCAACATGATACAAACGGTACTCAAGCGTGACGGGCGCATCGTCGGCTTCAATGAAGAGAAAATAGTAACTGCCATCCGCAAGGCCATGCTCCATACGGACAAGGGAGAAGACATGCAACTGATACGCCAGATCACCGACCACATCTCCTTTAAGGGCGATGCCCAGATGACGGTGGAAGCCATTCAGGACCTGGTGGAAATGGAACTGATGAAGAGCAGCCGTAAAGATGTAGCACAGAAATACATTGCCTACCGCAACCAGCGCAGCATTGCCCGCAAGGCGAAAACACGCGATATGTTTCTAGAAATCATCAACATCAAATCCAACGACATCACCCGCGAGAATGCCAATATGAACGCCGACACCCCGGCGGGCATGATGATGAAGTTTGCCAGCGAAACCACCAAACCTTTCGTTGATGACTATCTACTGAGCGAAGAAGTGCTGGATGCCGTCAGCCAAAACTATCTGCACATCCACGATAAGGATTATTACCCCACCAAAAGCCTGACTTGCGTACAGCACCCGCTGGACCGCATCCTTACATACGGCTTCTCTGCCGGACACGGAGAGTCGCGCCCTGCGAAACGCATTGAGACCGCCAGCATACTGGGCTGCATCTCATTGGAAACCGCCCAGAACGAAATGCACGGCGGACAGGCGATTCCCGCGTTCGACTTCTACCTCGCTCCCTACGTGCGCAACAGCTTCATCGAGGAAGTAAAGAACCTGGAAGAGCTGAACGGTGAGGATTACTCACATCTCTACCGGAAAGAGCTCACCGATTACCTGCAACAGCCGCTGGACGGCCTCACCGGCGAGCAGCGCATCATCCAGCATGCCGTGAACAAGACCGTAGCCCGCGTGCATCAGTCCATGGAAGCGTTCATCCACAACATGAACACGATACACTCGCGCGGCGGCAACCAGGTGGTATTCAGCTCCATCAACTACGGTACGGATACTTCCGCCGAAGGACGCTGCATCATCCGCGAACTGCTGAAAAGCACGTACCAAGGCGTGGGCAACGGCGAAACGGCCATCTTCCCCATTCAGATATGGAAAAAGAAACGCGGCGTAAGCTATCTGCCCGAAGACCGCAACTACGACCTCTACCAACTTGCCTGCAAGGTCACCGCACGCCGTTTCTTCCCGAACTTCCTGAACCTGGACGCCACCTTCAACCAAAGTGACGACTGGAAAGCCGACGACCCGAAACGCTACGAGCACGAAGTAGCCACCATGGGATGCCGTACACGCGTATTCGAAAACCGTTTCGGCCCCAAGACATCCATCGGACGCGGCAACCTGTCTTTCTCCACAATCAACATTGTACGTCTTGCCATAGAGTGCATGGGCATTACGGATAAGGAGCAGCGCATCGCCCGTTTCTTCGCCAAGCTGGATGCCATGCTCGACATCACCGCACGCCAACTGCATGAACGCATGGAGTTCCAGAAGACAGCGTTCGCCAAGCAGTTCCCTCTGCTGATGTCCGCTTTGTGGATAGGCTGCGACAAGCTCAAACCGAACGACGACATCTCGTCCGTAATCAATCAGGGTACGCTAGGCATCGGGTTCATCGGTCTGGCAGAATGTCTTGTGGCGCTTTTGGGCAAGCATCACGGAGAGTCGGAAGAGGCTCAGGAACTGGGACTCAGAATCGTGACTTACATGCGCGACCGTGCCAACCAGTTCTCCGACCAATACCAGCATAATTACAGCGTACTGGCCACGCCTGCCGAAGGGCTGTCGGGCAAGTTCACACGTGTAGACCGCAAGAAGTTCGGCTGCTTGCCGGGCATTACGGACCGTGATTATTACACCAACTCCAACCACGTGCCCGTGTACTACAAATGCAGCGCCCGCCACAAAGCCGAAATCGAGGCCCCCTACCACGACCTGACCCGCGGCGGACACATCTTCTACGTAGAGATTGACGGCGACGCCACCCACAACCCCGAAGTCATTATGCGTGTGGTGGACATGATGGACCGGTACAACATCGGTTACGGCTCGGTAAATCACAACCGCAACCGCTGCTTGGACTGCGGATACGAAAACTCTACCGTCAACCTGGAAGCCTGTCCCAAGTGCGGTAGCACCCACATCGACAAGCTACAGCGCATTACCGGCTACCTGGTAGGTACTACCGACCGCTGGAATCAAGCCAAGCTCGCCGAGCTGAACGACAGAGTAATCCATGAAAATTAAAAATTGAAAAGTGCTTTCCATTCTTGATATAATAGAAGATACTACGGTGGACGGTCCGGGGTTCCGTACCGCCATCTACGCAGCCGGGTGTCCCAACGGATGTCCGGGCTGTCATAATCCGGAATCGTGGGACATCAACCGCGGACGCTGGATGAGTACCGATGAAATACTGCAAAAGGTGCTTGCCGACAGTTTTGCCGATGTGACATTCAGCGGTGGCGACCCTATGTATCAGCCCGAAGGCTTCACCGAACTGGCACATGCCATCAAGCGGCAGAGCCGGAAGAACATCTGGTGCTATACGGGGTATACATTTGAAACGTTACTGCACAATCCCCGCCAGGCAAAACTGTTGGAGTACATCGACGTGCTGGTGGACGGCAAATTCAAAGAAGAACTGCGCGACGAAGACCTCTACTTCCGTGGCAGCAGCAACCAACGGCTGATAGACGTACAAGCGTCGCTGAAAGCCAAGAAAGCGGTGGATTACGTTTACAACCCGAAGTTATAACTTCCTATCACTGTATTATATCTTTCTCTATAATAGACATAAACCTATACCTCCGTTGGGTACAATGAATATCACCGTTGGATACCGACAATACCAACGGTTGGTATTCGTTGTACCCAATGTTGGTATCCGATGTACCAAGCGTTGGTATCCGTTGTACCAAACATTGGTACTTTCCATACCAGCCTTTGGCACTTTCCGTACCCCATAGAGGTATCCGCCGTTCTCCCCTATAAACCATAAAGGACTGCTTACGCCGGCAAAAAGGAAGCAAGCGTTTCTCCAACCGCCCTGCCTACTTTTCTTTATATATTTTCAGCCATATAAAATTCTTTCTCGTTTTTATTTCCTACATTTGTCACCATCAAAAGAAACTATAACAAAATACCGAACCCGTGAAACGCAATCAATCCCCTGCACAGACGATACGCTTCCGCCGCTGGAGCCGGAAGTCGTATGCCGCATTCGCCAGCATAGGCAGATGCGTCACAATCGGTTGTCTGCGCAAGAACGTGGCCGACAGTTCGCTACGGAAGCAGGACACGGTTCGGACTATCCCCTATTCTATTCACACCATGACTATCGACGAACTGAAAGCCCGGGTGCTGGCAGGCATAGACATATCGCCCGACCAAGCCGCCTGGCTGGCGAATACCGCCGACCGTGAAGCGCTTTACGCCGCTGCACACGAGATTACCGTACAATGCTCGCAGCATGAGTTTGATATGTGTTCCATCATCAACGCCAAGTCGGGACGCTGCCCCGAAAACTGCAAATGGTGCGCACAATCTTCCCACTATCACACCCGAGCCGACGTTTACAACCTACTTTCCGCTGAAGAATGCCTCGAACAGGCACAATACAATGAACGGCAGGATGTCAACCGCTTCTCCCTCGTTACGAGCGGACGAAAACCCTCTCCCAAACAATTGGAACAACTCTGTAACACGGTGCGCTACATGCGCCGCCACTCATCCATACAATTATGCGCATCCTTAGGCCTGCTGGCCGAAGAAGAGCTGCGCGCCCTGCACAATGCCGGCGTCACCCGCTACCATTGCAATCTGGAAACAGCCCCCTCTTTCTTCCCCACCCTGTGCAGCACGCACACGCAGGAAGACAAGTTGCGCACCTTGCAGGCAGCCCGCAACGCAGGCATGGACATTTGCAGCGGAGGCATCATCGGCATGGGCGAGACGATGGAACAGCGCATCGAGTTTGCTTTCACCCTGAAAGAGCTGGGGGTACAATCCATTCCTATCAACCTGCTCAGCCCCATTCCGGGCACTCCGCTGGAGAACCGTCCGCCGCTGACGGAAGAAGAGGTATTGGTGACCGTCGCCCTGTTCCGCTTCATCAACCCCACCGCCTACCTGCGCTTTGCCGGCGGACGCTCGCAACTGAGCAAAGATGCGGTGAAGAAGTCCTTATATATAGGTATCAACTCGGCTATCGTGGGCGACCTGCTGACAACGCTCGGCTCCAAAGTTTCCGATGACAAGAAACTGATAGAAGAAGCCGGATATGAGTTCTGCGGTTCGCAATTCGACCGCGAGCACCTGTGGCATCCATACACCTCGACCACCCATCCGCTGCCTGTATATAAGGTGAAGCAGGCGGACGGGGCAACGATTACGCTGGAAAGCGGTCAGACCCTGATAGAGGGAATGTCCTCCTGGTGGTGCGCCGTGCACGGTTACAATCATCCGGAACTGAACCGGGCAGCCACAGAGCAGCTCGGCAAGATGTCGCACGTCATGTTCGGCGGACTGACGCACGACCCTGCCATCGAGCTGGGTAAACTGCTGTTGCCGCTGGTTCCGCCGTCCATGCAGAAGATATTCTATGCCGACTCCGGCTCGGTGGCTGTGGAAGTGGCCCTGAAAATGGCCGTGCAGTACTGGTATGCCAAAGGGCAAGGGGCTTCGTCGCAGAGTACCTCCGTCAAGAAGCAGAACTTCGTCACCATCCGCAGCGGCTATCACGGAGATACGTGGAATGCCATGTCGGTGTGCGATCCGGTGACGGGGATGCACTCGCTGTTCGGCTCGGCACTGCCCGTGCGGTACTTCGTTCCGCAACCCCGCTCGCGTTTCGACGGCGAATGGAATCCGGAAGATATCCGCCCGCTACAGGAAACCATCGAACAGCATGCCGACGAGCTGGCCGCCCTGATACTGGAACCCGTGGTGCAGGGTGCAGGCGGCATGTGGTTCTATCATCCGCAGTATCTGCGCGAAGCGGCAAAGCTATGCCGCGAACACGGTCTGCTGCTTATCTTCGATGAAATAGCGACGGGCTTCGGACGCACCGGAAAGCTGTTTGCCTGGGAACATGCCGGAGTAGAACCGGACATCATGTGCATAGGCAAGGCGCTGACCGGCGGCTACATGACGCTTTCCGCCGTACTGGCCACCAACGAAGTGGCGGACACCATCTCCAACCACGCCCCGGGTGCATTCATGCACGGGCCCACGTTTATGGGTAACCCGCTGGCATGTGCCGTGGCATGTGCATCGGTACGCCTGCTCACGTCTCCCGAATACAACTGGCAGGAGAAGGTGGCGCGCATCGAAGCGCAGTTGAAGCAAGAACTGGAACCTGCGCGCCAACTGCCGCAAGTGGCGGATGTGCGCGTACTCGGAGCCATCGGCGTGATAGAGACCAAACGTCCGGTGGATATGGCATGGATGCAACGGCGCTTCGTCGAGGAAGGTATCTGGGTGCGTCCGTTCGGCAAGCTGGTGTATCTGATGCCGCCCTTTATCATCAAACCGGAACAGCTCGGCACACTGACGAAGGGACTGATTAAGATTATAAAAGAGATCAGAGATTAAGGTTACAAAAGAAATAAGGGAACAATAAACTTCCTTATATTTCAAAAACAAACATAGCCAATGAGCACTATATCGCACATGCAGCAAGAGCTGCAACTTCTTGAAGAGCACAGCAACCTGCGCCGCCTGCCCCGGATGGTACACGACGGCAGGGATGTCATCGTGGACGGCAAACGCATGCTGAACCTCTCGTCCAACGACTACCTGGGGCTGGCATCCGACCGGGCCTTGCGCGAAGAATTCCTGCGCACGCTCACCCCCGACACGTTCCTGCCCACCTCTTCTTCTTCCCGGTTGCTGACGGGCAACTTCACCGTTTACGAAGAGCTGGAAGCCGAACTGGCACGCCTTTTCGGCATGGAATCCGCACTGGTGTTCAACAGCGGGTATCATGCCAACACGGGCATCCTGCCCGCCGTAAGCGATGCACAGACGCTGATACTTGCCGACAAGCTCGTCCATGCCAGCCTGATTGACGGCATCCGCCTGTCCGCCGCCAAATGCATCCGCTACCGCCACAACGATTTGGCACAACTGGAACGGCTGCTCAAAGAGCACCACTCCGCCTTTCGCCAAATCATCATCGTCACCGAAAGCATCTTCAGCATGGACGGCGACCAAGCCGACCTGCCCGCTCTGGCGGAACTGAAACGCCGGTACGGCAATGTGCTGCTCTACGTGGACGAGGCCCACGCTTTCGGCGTGCGCGGCAGGCAGGGACTCGGTTGCGCCGAGGAGTCCGGCTGCACCGAAGACATCGACTTCCTTGTCGGCACGTTCGGCAAGGCGGCAGCATCCGCAGGCGCTTACATCGTATGCCGGAAGGTGATACGGGAATACCTCGTCAACCGCATGCGCACACTTATCTTCACCACCGGACTGCCCCCCGTAAACATCGCATGGACACTGTTTGTCGTGCGCCGGCTGGCAGACATGCGGGAACGGCGCGAGCATCTGGCACACATCAGCCGGACGCTTCGCGAAGCCCTGCAGGAACAAGGATACACCTGCCCCGGCGCCAGCCACATCGTCCCGATGATTATCGGGCAGAGTGCGGATACCGTGCTGAAAGCAGAGGCCTTGCAACGGCACGGCTTTTACGCCCTGCCCGTGCGCCCGCCTACAGTGCCGGAAGGAACGTCGCGCATCCGTTTTTCGCTGACAGCCGATATCAGGCAAGAGGAAATAGAAGAACTGAAGAAAAGAACGGAGAACTTGAAATAACCCGAAAATACTTTAAGCAATGCCCGTAACAGACGGCATTGGAATATTAACCGAAATGCATCTTCATACAGAAGGGCATCTTCATCTAACAAAAAAGAACAATGAAACAAGTGTACATTATCAACGAGAACCATCCCCAGTTACTCCTTTTCTTTGCCGGTTGGGCAGCGGACGAAACTCCCTTCAAGCAGTACCGTCCCAAAGACATGGACTACATGATTTGCTATGACTACCGCACGCTGGATTTCGACTATTCCATCTTCGACCGTTACCGGCAAGTAAACGTGGTAGCCTGGTCCATGGGTGTGTGGATGGGCTCTCTCATACTGAGCCAAGTCCCCCGGGACAAGGTGTTCAGCCTGGCATTCAACGGAACTACATACCCCATCGACAATCTGGAAGGTATCCCCGTGAAAACCTTTCAGGCTACTCTCGACGGGCTTACCCCCGCAACGCTCCAGAAGTTCCTGCGCCGCATGTGCAAGGACAGCAACGCCTACAAGGCATTCATGGAAGTGACTCCCCGACGGGACTTCGACGAAATAAAGGAAGAACTGAGGCTCATTCTGGAGCGGTACTTCGATCTGTTCGGAGACGCAAATAACAAAAGTTACGACGAGGAAAAGGAAGATAAGTATGAAGCAAACATCGAAAAGTATAACTACGAATACGACTACGCCTTCATCGGCAAGAACGACCGGATTTTCCCGCCCGAAAACATGGAGATGAACTTTTGCGACCTGATAGACTGCCATCCGGTCCTGACGGACAACGCACACTATGACGAGTCCATGTTCCGCTTTCTGCTGCAAGATATGTGGGAGATGACTGTCAGTGAATTCAGATATCATGTCAAAACCATAAATATTGAATGAAACGAAACAGAAAATGATTTGCAGTACCATTCAATCCATCGACAAAGCCCTCGTTGCAAGACGCTTTGCCCATGCACGGAATACGTACGGCCGAGAAGCTCTTGTTCAGCAGCAGGTGGCGGAGAAGATGCTGCGCCTGCTCACGAAACATGCCTGCCCGTCTGCTGCGGCACACAACGGCGAGGGCAATACGCGAAGTTTGTCAGGCAACGCCTCTCCCTTCCGCCATATCGTAGAGTTCGGATGCGGAACCGGGTGCTACTCCCGTTTGCTGCTGCACGCATTGCAACCGGAAACTCTGCTGCTCAACGACTTGTGTCCCGAAATGAGGGAGTGTATCTGCGATTTGTTGCCGGCCGGTGAACCTCTGCCTCATAGACCTCTACTTTACGATGATAAAGTAGAACTCTACGGCGCTAAAGTGCCACTTGAGAAAGCTAAAGTGCCACTTTACGGAACCCCGCTTATATCCCCTACCGTCAGCTTTTTGCCGTGTGATGCCGAAACTCTTGATTTCCCGCAAGGGACGGACCTGATAACGTCCTGCTCCACCCTGCAATGGTTTGCCGATACGGAACGGTTCTTCACCCGCTGCCACCGCTTCCTATCGGACGGTGGCATTCTCGCATTCAGCACTTTCGGCAAGAGGAATATGCAGGAGATACATACCCTGACCGGACACGGACTGGAGTACTTCTCGCTCGAAGAACTGAAAGCCTTGCTGTCTTCCCGCTTCGAGGTTCTTTATGCCGAAGAAGAGATTGTCTCCCTGCCATTCGGCACTCCGCTCGAAGTGTTGCAACACCTCAGACAAACCGGCGTTACCGGGACGGAAAAGAGAGTCTGGACGCGCGGACGCCTGCAAAGTTTCTGCGAGGAATATATCCGGATGTACGGCAAGGATGACCGTAGTGTTTCGCTGACTTATCACCCGATTTATGTAATAGCGAGAAAAAGAGGAAAGACAAAGTAAGAAGTATAAGGGATGAAGTACAAAATACGAAGCATAAGGTACGAAATGTAAAGTATAAGGTATGAAGTATGAGGTATAAGAGATTTTAAAATAAAGGATGAGGAATACGGTAAACACATAGGTGATAAGAGGTATGAGCACCGATGTTTAATCAGTTAATTTACATAAGGATATAAAGAATTATGAAACCAAACATTTATTTCATCAGCGGCATTGATACGGATGCCGGAAAAAGCTATTGCACTGCCTGGTATGCCAAGCAGCTATCCCGGAACGGACAGCGCGTCATCACCCAGAAATTCATTCAAACCGGTAATACCGGACACTCCGAGGACATCGACCTGCACCGCCGCATCATGGACACCGGCTATCTGCCTGAGGATAACGAGGGGCTTACAATGCCCGAAATCTTCTCCTATCCCTGCTCTCCCCATCTTGCGGCACGCATCGACAACCGTCCTATCGACTTCGACAAAATAGAGAACGCCACGCAGGAGCTTGCCCGCCGCTACGACACCGTACTCGTGGAAGGAGCCGGCGGACTGATGGTTCCCCTGACCGGAGAATATCTCACCATAGACTACATTGCCGATAAGAACTATCCCCTTATCTTCGTGACATCCGGCAAGCTGGGCAGCATCAATCACACCCTGCTAAGCCTTGAAGCCATCGGGCACCGGGGAATCACACTCGACACCGTATTGTACAACCTTTATCCCACGGTAGAGGACAAGACCATACAGAACGATACGATGCAATACATACGGGAGTATCTTTCCAGGCATTTCCCCGGAACGAAGTTTGAGGTTGTGCCGGAGATAAATAATCTGTATCAAACCATGTAATCTGTGACGAATTTCGTACCTTTGCACGTTATAAAACGTCATAGGACACATGGAAGCATTTACATTCGATACAACCGAGCAGATATTGCTCGCAGCGACGGGAACTCTTTTTATCATTCAAGCACTTTATTACCTTTGCCTGTACAACCGCATCCACCTGCGCAGCCGTGCCGTGAAGCGCGGCAATGTACACTTCTCGCAGGAGCTCCCGCCGGTGTCGGTCATCATCTGCGCACGTGAAGAATGCGAAAACCTGCGACGTAACCTGAAAGCTGTGCTGGAGCAGGATTATCCGCAATTTGAGGTTATCGTCATCAATGACGGAAACACGGACGAAAGCGAAGATTACCTCACCTTGCTGGAAGAGAAATACCCGCACCTCTACCACAGCTTTGTCCCCGACTCTTCCCGCTACATCAGCCGGAAGAAGCTCGCCGCCACCCTCGGCGTGAAAGCCAGCAAATACGACTGGCTCGTCTTTACCGAAGCCAACTGCTGCCCGCAAAGCAACCAATGGCTGCGGCTGCTGGCACGCAACTTCACCTCGCGTACGCAAGTTGTCTTGGGATATAGCGGCTATGAACGCGGTAAAGGCTGGCTGCACAAGCGCGTAGCGTTCGATAATCTGTTCACTTCCATGCGCTACCTCGGCTTTGCGCTTGCCGGAAGCCCGTATATGGGCATCGGGCGTAACCTTGCCTACCGCAAAGAGTTGTTTTACGAACACAAAGGGTTCTCTGCACATCTCAACCTTCAGCGCGGCGATGACGACCTGTTCGTCAATCATGTAGCCACTGCCGAAAATACCCGCGTGGAAACCGATGCGGATGCCACCATACGCATGCAACCCGTATTCCGCGCAAAAGACTGGCGGGAAGAGAAAATCGGTTACGCATCTACCGCCCGCCTCTATCACGGCATGCAACGCTGGCTTGCCGGACTGGAAACCACTACCCGCCTCGCGTTCCATGCCGCATGGATGGCTACGCTCGCAACAGCCATACTGCATTTCCACTGGCTGGCGGCAGGCATTGCATTCCTCGTCTGGATACTCCGGTTTATCCTGCAAGCCATCATCGTCAACAAGACTGCCAAGGATTTGAACGACCGGCGCAGATACTACTGGTCGCTGCCCGTGTTCGATGTACTCCAGCCGCTGCAATCTCTCCGCTGGAAGCTCTACTGTCTGTTTAGAAAGAAAAGCGAATTCCTGAGAAAATAAATGAGAAATTACCCTCTACTCGTAGCGCATGGAATTTGCCGGATGAATCCGTGTAATGAGGTAGGACGGTCCTAACAGCATAGCGATTGAGGCCAGCAGCGTGCCGACATTCAGCAACAAGAAAAGCCAAAGATTGAAAGATACGGGAACGGTGTCCATATAATAGGTTTCCGGGTCGAGACGGAACAAGCCGAACCACTTCTGGATAAAATAGAAAGCCAGTCCTATTACATTGCCCCACAGCATTCCTTTTCCGATGAGGAATACCGCCAGCCAAAGAAACAGTTTGCGGATAGTGAGGTTGTTCGCTCCCAAAGATTTCAGAACGCCAATCATGGAGGTGCGCTCTATGATGATTATCAGCAGCCCCGAAACCATGGTAAACCCGGCAACGCCAATCATCAGAATAAGGATAACCCATATATTGACATCCAAGATGCCGAGCCATGCAAAAATCTGCGGGTTCAACTGCTCTACGTTGAGTACACAGTATTCTGCCCCGTAAGGGTCGGGATGCCGGCCCACTTCATCGGCTATCCGGTAGGTGGTTTCTTCCAGTTTATCGTAGTCGTACAGCTCCAGCTCCACTCCGCTCACCTGGTCGGGATGCCACTTGTTCAGACGGTTCACCAGGCACAGGTCTGTAAGCAGGAACAGGTTGTCGTATTCGGAAAAGTTGGTCTGGTAGATGCCGACGATTGTCAGGCGGCGGGCACGCACATCGTCCTGTATGTAGTAGGTGTCTATCTTGTCGCCGAGCTTCAGCTTCAGTTTGTCGGCTATCGCCTTTGAAATGACCACACGGTTGGTAGAAGCCGAGTCGCTGAACTGCGGAAACTCTCCCTCTATCAGGTGACGGCGGAAGAAAGAACTGCCATACTCCGGCCCTATACCCTTCAATGCCATGCCCTGAAAGGCATCGGACGTCTTTATCATACCCGGCTTGGTGGAATAGCGTTGCACGTGTTTCACACCGGAATTATCTGCAAGAGCGGCAAGCATACTGTCCGTCACGGCTATGGGGCGGGTTTCAAAAGAACGCGCCGCATCCGAATTGCTAATCTGGATATGCGAGCCGAAACCGATTATCTTATCGCGTACCTCGCTCTTGAAACCGATTATCACCGACACGGCAATAATCATCACCGCCAACCCGATAGCAACACCGATAGTTGCTATCAGCACGGCAGGACGGGAAACTTGCTTTCCGACATCGGAACTGCGGTAAATACGCAGCGCTATGAAACGGGATAAATTCATCAGTAGTATTATATATCTTCTATTCCGTACGTCCCGGATAGGCTTCGAGCGCTTTGGAAAGCACAAACAGCGCACGGATTAAATCTTCCTTCTTCAAGACGTAAGCGATGCGCACTTCGTTGCGGCCGGAACCCGGAGTGGTATAAAAGCCGGAAGCCGGAGCCATGAAAACGGTCTGCCCTTCGTACTGGAATTCGGAAAGACACCATGCGCAGAACTTGTCCGAATCGTCTACGGGCAGCTTGGCCACGGTATAGAACGCTCCCATCGGAATGGGTGAATATACGCCGGGAATACGGTTCAGACCGTCAATCAGGCATTTACGGCGTTCTACATACTCGTCGTAGGTATCGCGCAGATAGTCTTCGCCGGCATCCAAAGACGCTTCGGCAGCAATCTGACCTATCAACGGCGGACTCAAACGCGCCTGGCAGAACTTCATAACGGCATCGCGTATCTCTTTGTTCTTCGTTATCAGTGCACCTACACGGATACCGCATTCGGAATACCGCTTGGAAACGGAATCAATCAGGACTACATTGTTCTCGATGCCTTCCAGATGGCAGGCGGAGATGTATGGAGAGCCCGTATAGATGAACTCGCGATACACCTCGTCGGAGAAGAGGAAGAGGTCGTACTTCTTCACAAGGTCGCGTATCTGATTCATTTCACGGCGGGTATAAAGGTAGCCGGTAGGGTTGTTGGGGTTACAAATCAGGATGGCACGCGTACGTTCGTTTATCAGCTCCTCAAACTTCTCCACTTTAGGCAGCGAGAATCCCTCTTCGATGGTCGTTGCAATCGTACGTATCCTGGCTCCGGCAGAGATGGCAAACGCCATGTAATTGGCATAAGCCGGTTCGGGCACGATAATCTCGTCACCCGGATTGAGGCATGCCATGAAAGAAAACAGCACCGCTTCCGAACCGCCGGATGTAATGATTATGTCATCGGCTGTGAGCTTGATGTTGTACTTATCGTAATACCCCACCAACTTCTCGCGATAGCTGCGGTAGCCTGCACTGGGACTGTACTCCAATACCTTACGGTCAATATTGCGGATGGCGTCAATCGCGACTTGCGGCGTAGGCAGGTCGGGTTGTCCGATATTGAGGTGGAATACATGGATGCCCCGTTGCTTGGCTGCATCTGCCAAGGGAGCCAGCTTTCTGATAGGAGATGCGGGCATCTCCATTCCGCGAATAGAAATTGTTGGCATGAGTTTTTTATATCATTTTATCATTTAAGTCGCAAATGTAGTGATTTATTTGATACCAAAGGGAAGCAAAGACATAAAAACTTTAAAAACCTTATCTATATTAAAAACACTATGCTATTTAAAAAGAATCTTGTACCTTTGAAATAGTAAACAAATGAACAACCACAACCGTTTTATCTTAAACCAACATTTAAAATAGTAAGTAACGCTATGGTCATCAACCTAATAACTTTTGCTTCACTGCTACATAAGCAAGCATCAGTCCGCAGTTCCCATGAAATAATCCTGAACGAACTGGAAAAATATTTCACCGTCAATTTCATAGATTACCAAGATATCAACAAGCTGTCTCCCGATGATTTCAGCATCCTGTTCATCGCCACCGGCGGAGTGGAACGGCTGGTTATCCAGCATTTCGAGGCTCTTCCCCGCCCTGCCATCATATTGGCAGACGGTATGCAGAACTCGCTTGCCGCCGCCCTCGAAATATCTTCCTGGCTGCGCAGCCGGGGAATGAAAAGCGAAATCCTGCATGGCGAACTGTCCGAAATCATCAAACGTATTTTTGTACTGCACAGCAATTTTATGGCACAGCGCAGCCTCTTCGGGATGCGTATCGGTGTAATAGGCACTCCGTCGAGCTGGCTCATTGCCAGCAACGTGGATTATCTGCTTGCCAAACGACGCTGGGGAGTGGAATACACGGACATCGCACTGGAACGCGTGTACGAATATTACAACCAAATCACGGATGATGAAGTAGGCGAAGCATGTGCCGGCCTTGCCGGAAAAGCGCTTGCCTGCCGGGAAGCGTCGCCCGAAGATATGATAAAGGCAATGCGCCTGTACCGCGCCATCCGGAAGATTGTGGACGAAGACCGTTTAAGCGCACTCACCCTGAGTTGCTTCCGCCTGATAGAACAGACGGGCACTACCGGCTGCCTGGCGCTTTCCCTGCTGAATGACGAGGGCATCATTGCCGGATGCGAAGGCGATTTGCAGTCCGTCTTCACCATGCTCGCTGCCAAAGTGCTCACAGGCAAACCTGCTTTCATGGCCAATCCTTCCATGATTAATGCACGCACCAACGAAATCATACTGGCGCATTGCACCATCGGCATCGCACAGACAGAGCAGTTCATCATCCGCAACCACTTTGAAACGGAAAGCGGCATCGGCATACAGGGAATACTGCCTGCCGGAGACGTAACAATCGTGAAATGCGGCGGAGAATGTCTGGACGAATATTACCTCGGCACGGGTACATTGACCGAAAACACCAACTACATCAATATGTGCCGCACGCAGGTACGTATCAAGATGAACGCCCCGGCGGAATATTTCCTGAGAAACCCGTTGGGCAACCATCACATCATGCTGCATGGCAACTACGAACTGATGCTCGACGAGTTCCTGCAATCCAACGGATGCAAAAGGATAGAATAAACTCTAAAACCAACCGGCAATCATATTACATCATCGCTCATGCGGACTTCAAAGCGGGTTCCTCTGCCCGGCTTTGAAGTCACCGTAATGGTTCCGTGTATACGTTCCACAATTGTCTGGCAGATACTCAACCCTAAACCGGCCCCTTGCGTAAAGCTGTCCGCCTTATAGAAACGCTCGAAGATATGCTTCTGGTCTTCATCGGATATACCCGCTCCGGTATCTTCCACAAAGACGGTTGTATATCCGGATTCATCCACTCTATATCCTAAAGTGATGCTCCCTTGCACGGTAAACTTCTTGGCATTGTTAATCAGATTATTCAAAACCTGCTTCAAGCGTACGGCATCGGTAGTGATATACTTGTCGGCCCCTTCCGGAAAATCGGTGCATAATTCCACTCCCTGCGGCATGCTCAACCTCTGGGAGTCGTAAACTTCCTGCATGATAAACGTAAGATTGTAAGAAGAGAACTGAAAATCCATTGTGCCCGATTCGATGCGCGAGAGGTCCAGAATATCATTAATCAGAGCCAGCAACAACGTGCAGTTTATATTGATAGTCTCGACAAACTGCTGTACTTCTTCCGAAGAAAAGGCTTGCAGGTCTTTCAACAAATCGGAGAAACCGACTATCGCATTCAACGGAGTACGTATCTCATGGCTCATGTTGGCAAGGAACGCCGATTTCAGTCTGTCAGCCTGCAAGGCACGGTCACGGGCCGCGATAAGTTCCTCTTCGGTGTCTTTATAACGCTGGATACTCTGGCATACACCCAATACCCTATAAGGTATATCTACCGTGAGCCCCTCATAAGCGGTACTCCGGAACTCCCACCACTCATATCCGCCATCTGCGTTTTGCAGCCGGAAACTCATGCGCGAGTTCGGCTCATGCCCCAGCATGATATTGTCGAAATGCCTGCATGTGCGGGAAAGGTCTTCCGGATGGACAATCCGATCCAGTTCTTCCCTCGAGATATAGTCCGTATTGTCGTAGCAATTGAAACGTTGCAGCAGTCCGTCGGGAAAATGGAAGCATTTCAACCGTGTGTTGTACTGCCACGGATAAATGGAACTTTCCTCAATAGCCATATTGAAAAAACGCTTCTGCATCTCTTCTTCGGATATATTACGGCAGACAATTGCCATACCCGTCAGTTTGTCTTTCGCAAAGATAGGAACCACCTCGCCCGAAACAGGGAAATAAGTACCTTTGGTATTCTCCTGCATGAATGCCTTTTCCGGTATAATGACAGGCTTCCTATCCTGTATCACCTGTTTCAACAGAGCCTGCAGGATATTCTCGCCATTCATGTAAATATGGAGAATGGAACCGGCAACCTGTCCTTCGTACGGACGTGTCGTATACATTTCTGCAGGCAATCCCAGCATCTCCACTAAAGCCCGGTTCACAAAATGGATTCTCAAATCCATATCATACGTAACCAGTCCGTCGCGAATAGAACAGAATATCTTATCGAATTCATCCCGCTGTTCCACCAGGCGGTGTTGTATCAGCAGACGGGTCTGCGCATGTATCCGCTTGCGCGATTCACGCCGGTTGCTCCGATAGAGCCAGACTACAAGAAATGCCAACGCACCCACTATCACCGAATAGAACAGAATAAACCAGGCCTGATAGCGGTCCATCAGAGGAATGTTCAAAACGATTCCCCGTTTTTCAACACTATCCACATCTACATGGAAGAAGTCCAACTGCTTGTAGTCGAACAATAACTTGCCGCCCAAGTCTCCTATTCCGAATGAAGCAGGCGACCGGCCCTTCAGAATACTTGCCGCCTGTATGCCCGCAGCATAAGTATCTGCCGCCGGTTCTACATCATAAACACATAAAACACCGCTTGTCATTGCCAGGTTTTGATTGGCAAATACAGGAGCTTTCAATTTCAGGGAAAGAAAAGGAATCCACTTAGGGGCGATAACAATGTACTTATGGGCATGATAATCGTAACAAATAGATGTTATGAGAGAGTTGAGGGACTTTCTCTGCACATTCAGTTCCTTAAAACTGTATTCGGGATGTTTCTTATGAAAAGACTCCCAGGCTTCTTCTACCGCTTCCACTCCCTTAGCACTCAAAAAACTGCTGTCCGACAAGCAGACAATCTCCTTACGTGCAGGAAACAAACGTATGGCTTCCTCAAGCAACACATTAAAATCCGTTACTGAAGTGAAGCCCGAGACATTCGGCATACGGTCGAACAACTTCCTGTCAGGATATTTAATGCCCGAAACAACTACCGGTATCTGATACGGCAAAGAATCGCCGCAGTGAGTCAAGGTAAAGAAAGCCTCATCGCTGGACGTCACAATCAAATCCGTATTCCGCTGTCTGGCACGTTCGCATATGCGGCGCATGATGACACACTCCGAAGCAAACGTCCAAAAATCGGCATTCAGATACTCTATAACCACGTTTGCTTTTACACCGCCTTCTTTCAAGCCGTCCTGCAAACCGGCAATAAGGTTATTGTGCCAGGAAGAGCTGTTTGTATATGATTGTATGAAAAGTACATTATAATTGTTTTCCGCAGCCGAAAGCGTCCCCGATATCATGCATAAGAAAGCTAATGAACATGTTAAGAAAAAGTGTTTTCCCATTCCGTTTGTTTTGATTTGTCTGCGTAAACTTCTTTATAACAACGCAAATATACAAGCTTATATCGAGAATATACATCTTTTGATAAAAAATAATAGGATAAAACGCAGAATAAGGAAAATTTGAGCATTCTCGCTGACAGTCTGAGAGTTTGGCTTCGGATGGCACAAATTGGCATAAGGTCGGGAAAACGGGTTTAGGCAGAGAACCTGAGCACCGACAACATCGTGGAAATGAACGGTACGCCTTGGATTGTATCGAAACGCCAAAAAACGGGCGTACTGTTCCAAATCAAACTGATGGACATCCCCATGCAGATTATCAGACGTTACAAGCCGTTCAGAACAGACAAACGGCTGTTCAACATCGGCTCGCTTGACACGGTGAACAAACGCATCAAGGCTGTGGCGAAGAAATGTGGGATAGAAAAGCCGATTTCATTCCATTTAAGCCGCCATTCATTCGCTGTTTTGGCATTGAATTACAGTATGCCGATAGAAAGCGTGAGCAAGATTTTGGGGTATACCAATATCACCACTACGCAGCTTTACGCGAAGGTGGCGAGCAAGAAACTCGAAAACGACATATCCGCTTTCGAGAGCACCGCAGGGAAATGTCGGACAAGGAAGCGGAACACCAAAAGGAAGTGTCATTTCTGAAAGCTATCATCTTGAAAGCCAAGAAATGGTTTCCGCTGTTCCAAGAGTTGGTGTACATGGAGAGGTTCTGCCTGAATGGTTCAAAGAGCAGTTCAACAAGCTGTTCTCATCCATTAGGAGAACGGTAACACAACCACGAGGCATTAAATTATGAGCATCAGGCAGAAGGGAAGTTCAAAATAGCAGGCTTTCCGTCTGCCTAACTTGGAATGTTTGTATTCTATATTCCGAGCTTTTTTAAGATACGCTGATTTATAGCGCAATACGCATGATGTAATAGTTAAAATAACAAAAAAGACGGATTACGCAAAGTCACGTTTTATTTCTTTTTTTTCTAATTTTGCACCCGAAAACAAGTAAATGGCATAGTTAAATGGAAACTTATACAGTACATTACAAAAACAAAATCTGTTATTTCCACGCATGGGGAGCAGAGGTGCAGATTTAACCTTCCGTTTCCATTTCCATAGCTATATTCATTCTATAAACATAAAATAATCAGTTAATTTATGAGCAAAAAGAAAAGGCTCATAGGGCTGTTGTACATTGCAGTCCTATGCAGTCAGGGGTTGTGTGCCCAAACTCGACAAATGGGCATAGAGGAACTGTTCCGTCTTGCCGACGAGCAGAGCAAAAGTATTCAAACGTACCGAACGGGGGCAGAATCCGCCGAGGAAGCCCTTAAAGCGGCTAAGGCACAAAGGCTTCCGGATGTAAATGTGTCCCTTTCCGCCAGCTATTGGGGCAACGGCAAGCTGTGGGACAGGGACTTTGGCAACGCCATGACGGTAGACATGCCGCATTTCGGCAACAACTTCGCATTAGAAGCGCAACAGGTCATTTATGCAGGCGGTGCGATAAGCAGTGGCATCAAGCAGGCGGAAATAGGAAAGGCGTTGGCGGAACTTGACTTGCAAAAGAACGTGCAGGAGATACGCTTCCTGCTGGTAGGCCATTATTTGAACGTGTACAAATTAGACAACCAAATCCGGGTGGTGCAGAAGAACATGGAACTGATAGAGGAGGTCATTGCCAACATGAAAGCCCGCAGGGAACAAGGCACGGTTCTCAAAAACGACATTACACGTTATGAATTGCAAAAGGAGCAACTGAACTTGCAGTTGTCAAGAGTGGAAGACGCGCGTAAAATTGCCAACCATCAGCTGGTTACCGCCTTGCATCTGCCCGAGGGTACGGAAATATCCCCTGACACCTACTTGCTGGAGCAGCAAATCCTTACCCTCACAGAGGATGATTGGCAGGACATGGCCGAAACCAATAACATTCTCCTGAAACAGACACAGGCCGCCATCCAAATGAATGAGCAAAAAGTAAAGCAGGAGCGTTCCGAACGCCTGCCGCATATTTCCATTGTCGCCGCAGAGCATTTGGACGGCCCCATCACCATTGAAGTGCCCGTACTGGATAACAATTTCAATTATTGGTACATAGGGATTGGGGTAAAATATAACCTTTCCTCCCTGTTCAAGAACAACAAGAAGCTGAAACAGGCACGGTTGAATGTGCGTCAGGCACAGGAACTCCATCAGTTGGCGCAGGAGCAAGTGGAAAATGCCGTGCAGGAGGGGTATGTGAACTTCCTGACTGCCTTTACCGACTTGCGGACACAGAAGAACAGTGTAAAGCTGGCAGACGAGAATTACAACGTCACCGAGAACCGCTATAAAAACGAGATGGCGTTACTGACCGACATGCTGGATGCCAGCAACATGAAACTCACCGCCGACTTGGGACTGGTGAATACCCGCATCAACATCCTGTACAACTACTATAAAATGAAATACATCACCCATACTTTATAAACAGAATATCATTATGGTTACAAGAAAGACAAAAAAGCTGGTTTACAATACGATTGTCATTGCATTGCTGGTTATCGGCATAGGGTACGTTTGCACACGCTTTCTCCATTTGGGCAGCGTAGAATATACGGACAATGCGCAGGTAAAGCAACATATCACTCCCATCAACACACGTGTACAAGGCTTTATCAAGAAAATATATTTCGAAGAATACAAGCCTATACACAAAGGCGACACGTTGCTTGTGATTGAAGATGCGGAGTTCAGATTGCGGCTGGCACAAGCCGAAGCGGATTTGGCAAACGCATTGGCAGGACAACAAGTCACCCATGCCGGGATAGCCACGATACAAAACAACCTGACAGTCAATGATGCCGGCATCGAGGAAGTCTGCGTGCAACGGGCCAATGCAGAGCGTGAGTTGCAACGGTATAAGAAACTATTGGAGGAAGATGCCGTCACCCGGCAGCAATATGACAATGTAAAGACCGCATACGATGCCATCAACGCCCGGTATGAACAGGCACTCCGCATGAAACACACCACGTCCTTGATCAAAGAGGAACAAACGCATCAGCTGGGACAAAACGAGGCTGCCGTCCGTTTGGCACAAGCCGCCGTGGATTTGGCGCGGCTGAACCTGTCCTATACGGTCATCATCGCTACCTGCGACGGCATGACGGGACGCAAGGCTATACATGAGGGGCAGTTGGTACAGCCCGGCCAAACGCTGGTGGACATCGTGGACAACAGCGACCTTTGGGTCATCGCCAATTATCGGGAGACGCAACTTCCCAACATCAAGGAAGGAGCGGAGGTTATCTTTACGGCAGATGCCGTTCCGGGCATCGTATACAAAGGAGTAGTAGAATCCATATCCGATGCCACTGGAGCGGCGTTCTCTTTGATTCCACAGGACAATGCTACCGGAAATTTCGTAAAAGTGGAGCAAAGAGTGCCCGTTCGCATCCGCTTGCAAGGCAATGATGCCGACAAAGTGAGCCGATTGAGGACAGGATTCAATGTAGAATGTAAAGTGAAATACTGATATGAGCGGAACTGCACAACCCATGCCTTTTTCTATGCCGATGTTCAGGAATTTTATCCCTGAACAAATACGACCTTGGATATATGTATTCATAGCTGTCACTTTCCAATTTTCCGGCGGACTTTATTTGGGCACGCTGAACCAGATGATGGGCGAAACGACCCTGATGCGGGAAGACTTTCTGATGTGCCTTTACGCAAACTTGGCAGGAATGGCCATTCATTTTCCTTTGCTGTTCCGCGTAAAGTTCCGTTTCACCAACAAGACGCTGTTGTGTGGAGCGGCTACCGGGGTATTGCTCTGCAATCTGATTGCGCCGCATATCACTTTTCTTCCATTGCTTTGGCTGA
This sequence comes from Bacteroides sp. NSJ-48, assembly GCF_014287405.1. Taxonomy (NCBI): domain Bacteria; kingdom Pseudomonadati; phylum Bacteroidota; class Bacteroidia; order Bacteroidales; family Bacteroidaceae; genus Bacteroides; species Bacteroides sp. NSJ-48. Next base: position 64,109 of record NZ_JACOOD010000001.1, read on the forward strand.
TATGCTTCATCGAAGGTATGTGTAAGATACAAGGCACATTTGAATGTATGTCGAATATCCAACTTTGGATGAGTCCGACACGCGACTTTACCGTGTTCTTCCCCGTGCTGCATATCATCATCTTAGGGAGTATGCAATTGTCCGATTTGTTGGCCACTTATCTGATGTATTACTACCATTGGGACTATATGCAACTGTTCATCTGTGGCATCATGATGACAGACTTGCTAATATTGACCGTCTGCACACGCCATTTCCGTATGTTCAAGAAGTTTCCCTTGTTCGGCATCGATTGGCTGGGAGCGGTACTTTGGGCGGCGCTTGCCTTGGAAATCACGTTTGTTTTCAACTATGGCGATTATTACGACTGGTGGAACAGCCCGGTCATCCGCAAGGTCAGCCTTTCCGCAGCCGTTACGTTCGTATTTTGTTTGAGGCGTATGTTCTCTATTCGTCATCCGTACCTTGAACCCAAGATGTGGACATACCGTTATTTGGCTCCGATTCTTGTGTTGGTCGCTTTGGTGGAAATGTTGCTTGCCACCGAGCATGTATTGGAAGAGACATTTTTTGAGGGCGTAATGCATTACGGCACGATTACCGGCGTACAGTTGGATTGGCCTGTGCTTGTCGGATGCCTTGCCGGATGTTTGTTTTCCTATTGGTGGATGCACATCAAGCAATTCAACTATCTGCGGCTGATAATCATAGGGCTGGCAGGCGTGATATTTTATCTTCTCGGCTACTATTTCACAGTTTCAAGCGACATTCACATATCCCAGCTGTATCTGCCGATGGCTTGCCGTGGGTTCGGGTATGCTGTGTTGAGCGTGACTTTCCTGACCTGCGCAGAAGAAATCATGAGTTTCCAGCATTTTTTCCAATCCCTTGCCGTGTTCCAAATGCTCCACATGGTCATGGGCGGTGTGATAGGTGCTGCCATTTACACCCGTGGTCTGAAATATTATATTCCCGACAATATAGCACGGTATGGGGCGGCGATAGACAATGTGGCTGCCAATGAAGTGCCGGTGAATATCCCATATTTTATGGAGATGTTCATGTCGCAAATGACTGAAATCAGCATAAAGCAGATATATGGTTGGGCTGCATACGCCTGTATCTTCCTCTTTTTGCTGTTTCTGTTGTACGATGCTCCGATACGCAGGGAACTCAAGCAGATACCAAGCTGGCAGAAAATAAGGCAGAAGATTGCCGAATCTTTTGCTGATAAAAAGTAAAAATGACTATTTACAAATCACATACATAGCCACTTGCTGGGAATCTTCTGTTTTTGGCAAGTGGCTATAAATTACCCCCACTCTTTGAGAAAAGCTCATAAGCAGCTTATTTCTATTTTAATATCGTTTTTCCGGAAAAACTTTATTCATCATGCAATGCTTCTGCCGGGTGTACTTTCATCGCTCCATAAGCAGGATACCAGATTCCGACAACAATCATCAGCGCCATAAGCAGCCATGTCAAGGCAAGAGCCGGCAGAAAGCGTCCGGCATCGAAAGGCATTTTGCCCACATCCACCAGTTCGGCATAACCGATATTGAAAGCGATGACAGCCGCCGGTACGGCCGCCAGCGTAAGCAGCAGCACCCCTTCGTACATGAGACAGGAGAAAATCTCCCGGCGCGAACTGCCCAACGCCATCCGCAGCGCAACCTCTTTACGGCGTTGCTGCGTACGGAACCAGAATGTGCCGATAACGCCCAAAAAGATATTCAACAGCAGGAAACCGAGCACGCAAAGCTGCGTCTTCCATTCGTTCATGTCTTCCAACTCGCAGATTTCGCGCAAATGGCTGAAAGGTGTAATGTCCAGCAGATACAGATTACCTACCTGATAAAGGCGGTCGGCATCATTTATCAGCTTTTCGGCAAAGTCCTTATCGGCATCTTCGGAAACGCGCAAGCTGACTGTGACATAACGGGGATCGCCGAAATTCCGTAACCTCTTCGCATTGAGCGGAAGGGCTGCAAAAGCCCCGCCCCACTGCGACGGAGTATGGAAATGCGACCAGCGCACGGGCGTGCCCACCGCACCGATGCGACGGCGGACATCCTTGCCGTAGTTCAACAGCAAGACTTCCCGCCCCGGCAAGGACGCACCGCCTCCCAATTCCGGATGTCCTTCGGTGAGATTGGAAGATACCACCGGCTCGTCATTGCGGAATGCAGCCTCTACCTTGGCAAACTCAGCTTCCTCCGTAAAGGCATAACGGAACACGCGGAAAAAGTCCGCCTCCACCCAAAGAAGATGTACATTGACAGCCACGGAGTCAATACCCAAATCAATACCATTGCTGCCCTCATTGTACGGAAAGCAGTTTTGCGAAAGGGCAACGGCCTCTACGCCGGGGCAATGACGCAGCCTGTCCGTAAGCCGGAGCAAGTCGTCCATATCATCATCGGCGGTTAGCTCCGGATTATAAAGAGGCGAGTCCTCTCCCAACTTGCCTACGGTGATATTGTAGCAGTGCTCCGTATCGAATCCCATCGGAGCGTGATAGACCTGTGCAGTAACAAGCGTCCAGTCCACAATATACCACAGCACGACAAAGACTAGCAGCAGCTCCACAAAGAGAAAAAGATTGCTGTTCCACTCGTTCTTTATTTGTTTCAATATCGTTTTCATAACCATCGTTTACCTTTGATTGATCGCATCCGTTATATTCATTCTCGAAGCCCTCCATGCCGGTATGCCTGCCGAAAGGATGTTCATCAGCAAACAGAAACCGAAAGCTGCAAGGAATGCCCAGGGCGAAAGCAGCATGCCCGGTGTCAGGGCGGTTTCCCCGCTGAGGTAGGCATTGGTGCTATTGTTGAAAAGGAAACCGTTCAGCAGGAAGGTGGCGGCGTAACTCAGCGCAAGTCCCAACACGCCGGCAAACAATGTCAGCAACAGGTTCTCAAAGAATATCTGGCGTATCAGTTCGCCACCCGTAGCCCCAAAAGCCTTGCGCACGCCTATCTCCGCCATACGTCTGCGCATACGGGAGAGCGTCATGCTGCTCAGGTTGATGGCAGGCACAAGCAACAGGATGGCAATAACGAGCATATAGCGCAGGATAATGGCTTTGGTATCGGGTGTTTCGCTCCACTTGCGGTAAAGGTTGGCAAACCGCTCATCGGGTTGCCCGCGATAGAACACTTCCGAGTCGCGCAGGCTGTCGTTATACTTACGGCGAAGTTGCTCCGCCTCCTCACGGATAGCCGGAAAATCGGATGCGGAACGTGCAAGGATAACCGCCCTCATCTGTCCTACGGTCTCCTCCCACCACGCCAGCCGGGCAATGTCTGTGGACGTATAAGGAATCCACACCTGCGCATAGGCGGAAGTGGCCAGTACGGACACATCCGCCACTACACCGGATATACGGTATTCCACATAGTTCAACTGTACCGTCTTTCCCGCAACGTCCGTTGTGCCGAACAGGCGGCGCGCCACCGCAGCGCTCAACACGGCGCATAGCACTCCGGCATCGCTGTCGGCCTTGGTAAATGCCTTGCCGCTGAGAAAGCGGAACCGGAAGATATGCCAGAAGGCGTCGTCCGTCTGCACCATGTCGGCCGTGACCTTGTTGCCTGCCGGCAGGGACACACGTACCTTTTCGGGCAAGGAAACCAACGTTACCGCCTCCGCCGTAGTGAGACTCTTAAAGCACTCGCGCCCCGTACGCACCGACATGCGGGCGTTGGATGAATCGCCGTCGCTTCCGCCCTTGTTCTTGACGGACATGGCAGACACATACAGCGAACGGCTGCGGTTCACCTCGGGCTCGCAGTCCACGAGCCGCACCTGAAAAGTGATGACAAGCACCATAATCATACAGATGGCCAATGCCGTACCCAGTACGGAAACCCATGTTATGATGGGATTCTCGCGCAAGTGATATAGCGCTTGCTGAAAGTAAAGACGTATCATATTCCGTTATTCGTTTAACTTCCTAAAATCATTCATCATGCAAAGCCTCTGCCGGTTGTACCTTCATCGCCCTGCGTGCCGGAATGCCTATACCAATCGCAATCATCAATCCTATCAGCAGGAAGCTGATGGCAGCGCAAAGCAACAAACGCTCCCACTCCAAAGTCGTACCGTTGCGCCAGGAGTTCAGTTCCATACTTGCCAGGTTATAGTCAATGAACAAAGCGACAGGCGTGACAAGCAACAGCAAAAGCAGCCCTTCGCTTATCAGACGGGTGAAAATACTCATGTCCGATGCTCCATGCACCTTATGCAGGGCAATCTCCGAACGGCGTTGCTGGGTACGGAACCAGAAAGTGCCGAGCAGTCCCAAAAATATATTCAGCAACAGAAATCCCATACCCATTACATAATTGCGCAGGTCGTTGCTCCATGCCTGCTGGAAATTACGGCGGATGTCCTTAAAGGAGCGTATCTCGGAGATAAAGACATTGCCGATACGGAACTGTTTCTCACTGTCCGCTTTCAGGCGTTGGATGAAATCATGGTCCTGATTTTCGCGGACACGGACACAGAGTTCCAATCCCGTATCATACCAATCGAGTTTATAAAGAAAGGTATACGAATCGCGGGCCTGCTCGAAATCATTGTAACGTACATTCTCCAAGGCCGCTCCCAGCCGGTAGGTTTGTATCGTATCGCCGAAAAGCCGGAAGCTCTTGCCTACGAACTCCGTCAGCGGATGGCCGTACTTCCGGTAAAGGTTGTCGGAAGCAAGGAACTCTCCCCTTTCCAACATCCCGGCAAGCTGTTCGGGCGTCTCGCCACGTGTGCCCTGATAACGGAACACACGCACAAAATCGGGAGTCACCAAACGGCGTATCGTCCAATTACCGGAGACCAGCGTATCGTACTGCACCAGATCTGTGGAGTTACTGCCATTATATGGATATGAGTTTTGCGAAAGGCTCACCGCCTCTATCTCCGGACGACGGCGCAGACGGTCCACAAGTTCAAGAATATCGGCATCTTCCTGCTCATCGGTCTGGTTCGGGATATAATCGGGACTCTTATCGGTAAGCTTTCCCATTTCGATAAGGTAGCAATGGCTGATGTCGAAGCCCCGCGGCTCCAGATAAGTTGCCGTACGCGTATAGAGATAGTCCACCACAAACCACATCACAACGCTTACAACCAGCAATTCCAACGCCAGCCACAGGTTATTGCGCCATTCATTCTTTATCTGTACTAAAAGTTTCTTAGTCATTTCTTTCCGTAATTAATAGTTAGCGACAAGCGTTTAGTGCAACCGTCCTCCCAATGCGTTCACTATCCCGATGCGGGAAGCCTTCCATGCCGGGAAACCGCTGCTCATCAGATTCAGCACAAAGCAGAACAGCAACGCCCACCCAAAGGTGGAAGCATGAAGCAGAATGGAAGCATCCACTTCCGGCGGGTTCAAAGTCTGACTGAATTCCTGCGCAAAAAGCAACGTGTTGCCCACGTATGCAAAGGCCACGCTCAACAGCAAACCGACAACACCTGCCAATAAAGTCATTACCAGATTCTCCGCCACAATCTGCCCTATCAGCTCCATCCGTGTACTGCCGAAAGCACGGCGCACTCCGATTTCCGATACCCGCTGACGCAAGCGACTCTGTGTCATGCTCGAAAGATTGATGGCAGGCACTATCAACAGAATGACGAAGATGATAATCCGCTGACGGCGCGCCGCATTCACATCCGGTTCGATATTGGCGCCGAAAGCAATGGCATTCTTTTCCTGGTCGTAAGGGCGGTTGCGGTAAATCAGCTTCCAGCCGTTCTCTCCGATAAGCGTATTATACTCCGATTTACGACGTTCCGCTTCCTGGCGTATAGCGGGGAAATCATCCCGGCTACGCGCCAGCATCGTACAACTCATCATTCCCATGTGCCGGTCGTTCCATGTTTCATTATCCATACCCGTTGAGGTATACGGAACCCATACCTGTCCGTAAGCGCAATCCGCCAGTGTAGACACATCCTTCACGACACCGGCTACGCGATAGGGCGCATGGCTGAGGAGAAACTCACGCCCTGCAACATCAGTCATTCCGAAGAGGCTGCGCGCTACACTCTCCGTAAGTACGGCAACCGGCTGCCCGGCATCGAACACGGCTTTATCATAGGGCTTTCCATTGATAAAAGAAAAGTCGAATACGCGCCAGAAGATGTCGTCCGTTTGCCGTAAATCCACACTGACTGCCGGTTTGCCCGGCAAAGACACCGGAGTGGATACGGGGAAAATGGTATAGATAGTGACCGCTTCCGGCGTCTTCAACGACTGAAAACATTCACGGGCTGTCTGTACACTCATCGGTCCGTTGCTTGTACCGTCTCCCCAATTCGAGTTGGAGATGCTCATTGCCTTGACATGCAGGAAGCGGTCGCGATTGCTTTCGGGCGCAAAAGGAGCCACCTTTACCTGCTGCATCATTACCACCAGCATAATAAGGAATATGGCAAGCGCAGTACCGGCTATGCTGACGGCGCTCATCATCGGCTGCTGCCGCAACTGCGCCCAGGCTTGTGCAAAGTATTGCTTTATCATCTTAACGGCCTATTTTCAAGTTATCTGTATTTACTCCTCCTATGCCTCCTTTGGAAATATCGGCACGTCCGGCGGTTCCGCTCAAAGTGACATCGCCCACACCACCCATTTTGGCGGACAAATAGTCGCAGGTTACATGAATATCGGCGCTGCCTACTCCGCGCAAGGCAACTTTCAGCTCGTTGCACGTCAAGTCGGAGACATTCACTTCACCCACACCTTTTATCTCGAATGACACGGCATCGAGCTTCAAGGGTTTCTCACATTTGAATTCGCCTACACCGGTAAACTCCACCTCCTTCAAGTCGGGAGCCGAAATCCAGATAGTCACGCCATCCTTCTGATTGCTCCTGCGCTTGTTTTTCCCGTCCTTGAAACCTATCAGCAGACGACCGTCCTTCACTGTGGTCTGCGTATTCTTCACGTACTTCTCCCTGCCTTCAATCCTGAAAGAATAAGTGTCACTCTGTGTAAAATGAATTGTCCCCACAGAGGTTATCTCAATGGACGAGAAAGCATCCACCTTACGTACTTCACTTACTTTTGCATCTTGTGCACAAACACTCAGCATACCTGCAAAGGCCAATACCAATGCAATGATAACACCCGCTATATCAGTTCTCATATTTCTTCTTTTTTTATTTTGTTTCACATTCTATTCTTCGTGCAACGCCTCTGCCGGCTGTATCTTGATAGCCTGCCGTGCCGGGAACCATATTCCAATCACCACCATCAGCGCTATCAGCAGCCATGCACCCAACGAGCCCAGCAGAAAACGCAGGAAGCTCCATTCCACCGGCCAGGTGGTAATCAGTTCCGTATGTCCCATTGTAAATTCGGCAATGCCCACGTTATAGCAGACAATCATGGCAGGCAGCGCAACAAGAGTCAGCAACAGCAATCCCTCTCCCATGAGCAGACAGAATATCTGTTTCTTCGTGCTGCCCATGGCAAGCCGCAAAGCTATTTCATTGCGGCGCCTACGGGTACGGAACCAGAAAGTACCTATCAGCCCCAGGAACACATTCACCAACAGGAATACCACCACAACCGTTTGCGTATTCACCTTGTCCACATCGCCTTTCATCACCTCAAACTGATATTGCTGCTCCGTGTAAGGAGCTACATCGGCAATGAACATATTGTCGGTGTCCAGATGCGGGGCTATCTCTTTCAGGAACTTGCTCCGGTAATCGGGAGAGTCCATGTTTTCCCTCACACGGAAAACAATCTGCGCTTCATAATCCTGTAATTCGGTCCGTATCACATTCTCGTCAATTCTCCGGAAAGCCCACTTTGCATCGGCCCCATAGCGATAGGAACGGAAACTGCCGATCATGCCGCACTGCGTTACCACATTCGCGGTATCTCCGTACCAGCTCAAGGGAGTATCCAAAGAGAAGCCGGGCACCCTTTCCTTATAATAGTCGGCCGTACCCTCGCTCAGCATCACATAATTGCCGGACGTGACATCATTCCCCACAGGCATTGCCGCAAACGGACGTCCGGCATCTTCCTTCATGCGGAATACCCGCGTATATCCTCCGGTAGCGTTTATTATACGCACCGCACAGCCGATGGTATCCTGCACAGCCAGCGAGTTATAGGAATTATTGCCGCTCATCGGCAGGCTCCAATACAACAGGGCGGCCACTTCAACCGCAGGCTCCCTTTCGAGCTTCTGCAGGATGCCCAGATATTTGTCCGCACTCGTCATGCTGCTGTCCCGGCTTTCACCGCCCTTAATCATTGAAAGCTGGTACACATGGTCTATGTTATAGCCCAACGGGCGATAGAACGTATACTTCAGGCATCCCAGCGAATCGCAGAGAAACCACATCACGATAAATACCAGAAACAGTTCTGCAAGCACCCATCCGTTACTGCGGAGACGCGCCCGAATCATACGTAAGTTATGTACTATGAATTTCATAATCAATCTCGCTTTATTTATCGTTCAAAGAATCCACAATCGTGTGCCGTGCGGCAAGCCATGTAGGCAGGCCTGCGCTCAGCAGGTTGATGACCAGACAGAAAAGGAATGCCAGACAGAACACCGTAGGGCTGAACAGTACCGACATGCTCAGGTCGAACTCGCCGGAAGTGCCGGTGTTCTGATTATTGGTGAACAGCCACGTACGCATGCCGTACACGGCCAGATAGCTGAACACCAGCCCCACCGCTCCGCCAATCAGAGTCAGTACGAGGTTTTCATTCAATATCTGCCTTATGAGTACGCCGCGCGTCGCTCCGAATGCCTTACGCACGCCCAGTTCGCTGATGCGCTGCTGCATACGGCTGTTGCTCAGGCCGCACAGATTGAGCGACGGCACTAAAAGAACAATGAGCAATGCCAGAGAGTACTGTATGTACAACATCCGCAAATCCGGTCCTACGTTGGCCCACACATGGTTGACATGCGCCACGATTTCATCGGGCTGTTCCATAATGTCCATCAGCGTTTCGGCCTGTACGGCATTGATGTCTTTCACCCGCTTCGCTATTCCCTGCCTGATGGCCGGAATATCTTCGGAAGAGCGTGCCAGCGCCACCACCGTATGCGATTGGGCATAGCTCCGGATGGAAGTGGCATCCTGCAACTTGGCGGGATACATGCGCCACACTTGCGCATAAGCATCCTTCGCAATGACCGAAACATCCTTTACCACCCCGCAGATACGCGCTTCGTTACGGTTCAGCAGCACCGTCTTGCCCATCGCATCCGTAGTGCCGAACAGTTTCCGCGCCACAGAGGCGGCCACGACAATGGCGGACACATCGCCGCCCCGGTCGGAATCGTCGAATCCCCGTCCTGCGACAAACTGCATCCGGAACACTTTCCAGAATCCCGGATCGGTTTCCATAGCATCCACTTTCACCGCATTAGTACCGTCGGGCATGGAGACCAGGGCGACCGTTGCCGGAACAAATGCCGTACAGGCCTCTACTTCGGGCAACGGCTGTACACAGTCCTTCATGAAAGCCGGCGAACAGGCTGTATAATTATTCCAGCCTTTGTTCTCCTTGCCCTGCAAATGCATCTTGCTTATGTAGAGAGAGCGGTTACGGTTCACTTCCGGCTCGATGTCGGCATATTTCATCTGCCAGGTAATCACAATCGCCATAATCATGGTAATGGCAAATGCCGTACCCAATATGAATATGGTACTCAGTAACGGATTCTGCCGTAAAAGTATAAAAGCTTGGCGAATGGTCTGCATTTTTGAGTTATGAGTTATAAGTTATGGGTTATGGGGGTTATTCTACTTGACGGCCGTCGAAGAAGCGGATTGTCCTTGAGGTCTGTCTGGCTTGCTCTTCATTGTGGGTTACCATTACGATGGTGCGCCCGTCTTCCTTGTTCAGCTGATGCAGCAGCTCCATCACTTCCGCTCCCATTTTGGAGTCCAGGTTACCGGTAGGCTCATCGGCGAGGATTATCTCCGGATTGCCGATAATGGCGCGTGCGATGGCAACACGCTGGCACTGACCGCCGGAGAGCTGTGTAGGCATGTGGCGCATACGGTGGCTCAGGCCTACTTTCTGCAACACTTCCTCTGCCAGGCGGCGACGTTCTTTGGACGATACCTTTCTGTACAGCAAAGGCAGTTCCACGTTGTCCAGCACATTCAGCGAGTTAATCAAATGGAAAGACTGGAACACAAAGCCTAATTTCTGATTGCGGAAAGCCGCCAGTTCCTTGTCCTTCATGCCGTCCACCTTGGTACCGGCTATTTCAATCGTGCCGCCGGTAGGCGCATCCAGCAAACCCATAATATTCAGCAAAGTAGATTTACCGCAACCGGAAGGTCCCATGATACTGAGGAATTCCCCCTTGTTCACTTCGAGGTTCACATTCTCCAACGCTACGGTTTCAATCTCGTTGGTACGATAAATCTTGTTGATGCCAGTTAACTTAATCATAATGGTAGGTATTTAATTGTTATTTCAGTTTCAGCTTATTCTTGTTCTTATATTGGCTCATATCGCTCACCACCACCTCATCGCCCGGTTGCAAGCCGCCAATAACTTCCACAAACTCAAAGTTGGAATCGCCCAACTGCACTTTGCGTTTCACAATCTCCTTGTCGGAATTGCGTACAAACAGTTCGTACTCCCCGCGACCCACGTAGTAAGAGGCGTTGGCTATGCGCATCACGTCTTCTTTCACGGCGTTCATCACATATACGTCCGTCTTCAGGCCGGAACGCAGACGGCGGTTGTTGTCCTCGTTCAACTGTACGGTGAAGGAAATAACGCCATTCTTGGACAACGGAGTGACGCTACTCACCGTACCTTCCAGCTTCTCGCTGCCTATCTTGACTATCGCCTTGCCACCGGCGGCAACACGGTCGCCATACGTGTCGGCTATCTCGCCCTCTACCTTAAAATGGCTCAAATCGGAGATGACGGCAATCTGCGAGCCTTCCGCCACCTGTGCGCCGATCTGGTTGTTTATGTAAGTGAGGATTGCCTTGCGGGGCGAGCGGACTTGCGCATCGTCCAGCGTGCGTTTCGTTTCGGCAAGCGTCTTCCTGAAGATGCTGAAGTCCAGCTCCTGCACCTGATATTCGGCGTCCAGCACTTCCTTCTCATTGGCGTACTGCTGTTTCAACTGTTCGTATTCCAGCTCAGCCACGTTGTAACTCAGCTCCGCCTGACGTACTTTGTCGGTAGTGCCCGAACCGAGGCTGTCGAGGTATTGCTCGTTGCGCAGTTCCACTCTCTTGCGGTTCAACTGCATGGCAGATACCTTTATCTTCATCTCCAGGTCGTTCAGCTTGGTCATATTCTCAAGCTTGAGCTGCTTCAGCTTGTAGCTGCGCATCTGCTCCTCGTCGAGTTTCTGCTTGTAGTCGGTTTCGGCGCTCTGTAAATCCAGCTTCAGGATGGGCGTGCCTATATCCACGCTGTCGCCACCTTTCTTATATACTTCCAGAATACGGGTGTTGATGGGCGAGTTGATAATCTCCTCAAAGGCAGGAACCACCTTTCCGGAAGCGCTTACGCTGACCTCAATCGTGCCTGTACTTACCTGGGAGAACACGATGTCCTTCTCCTTCACCCCCGTGCGCATCAATGAAATGAGCACACTGATAACAACGATACCCGCAGCGCCCATGCCGCCATAACGAATGATTTTCTTGTTACGCTCTTTGTTACGAACTTCTTTCGGAATCTCTCTATCCATATTTTCTGTCTTTATTTACTATTTTACGTTGCCGCTGTCCTGTTGCGTAAACGGACAGCCTGCGATTCTTCGCCCTTATACTTGCCAAATCCGTGCCAAAAACATAAATCGTTGAAAACAAGCGTTAAGGCAAAAAGAAGAGTGTCCGTTTTCGGACACTCTGTACATTTTCGGATAGCGGTACTGTACGAAAAGAAGAAACGGACGGGAAAGAAAACATAAAAGTCCGGTAGAGGAAATATAAAACAGCAGGGGATAACGGGCCAAACTCCTAACCTTTGCGTCCGTCCCACGCGCTGGTACTTGTCATACCACGCGTTGGTAGGGCATGTACCAAGCTTTGGTACGACAAGTACCACACTATGGTACGAGAGATACCAACGGTTGGTACTCCGCGTACCAAACCGAGGTATTTCCCGGTACATACTTTCTTATGAGTATCAAGCACTTACGATAATCTTTCCTGAACGTTATCTCAGGCGCAGCCTGTCCCCTACTTCAGGCACATATTCCGCATCCTTGCGGTTCATCTTATACAGATTCTTCAGGCGGATGCCGTACTTCTGCGAAATGGAGTGCATGGAATCGCCGTCTTTTACAATATAAACGGTATGAGGTTTGGCGGCTTTCTTGCGCTTGTCTTTCAGATAGATGATGTCGCCTGCCTCTAAGGTATACTCTTTATGCAGGTCGTTATACTTCACCAGTTTGCGCCAACTGATGTCGAACTCTTTGCCCAGGAACTGGAAAGTATCGCCGTCGCGGGCCACAACGTAGGCAATGTCGTTGGCAATATACACCTGATGCGGGTTGGCAAGCCAGGGTTTCTTCTTCAGTTCTTTCTCCCACTTGCGGGCTTCGCGCTTGCTCATGCCGCGGCTGTCGTACTTATACAGGTCGTAGTCCTCGATAATGGTTATCAGGCGGTTGGCATAGGAAGGGTCTGTGGCGTATCCCGCTTTTTTCAGGCCGCGCGCCCAGCCTTTGTAGTCGGTAATCTTCAGCTTAAACAGGAAAGCATAGCGTGCGCCGCGTTTCAGGAAGAGCGAGTGGTCCTCGTAAGAGTCCTTCGGATGGCGATAGGCGCGGAAGCACTCTCCTTTGGCATCGTCATCGTGGTACACTCTCCGCCCGCGCCAGTCGCTATGGCACTTTATGCCGAAGTGGTTGTTGCTCTTGCGCGCCAGTGCGCTTTGTCCCGCGCCGCTCTCCAGCAGGCCTTGTGCCAGTGTGATGCTGGCGGGTATCTTATGTTCCTTCATCTGCTCCACGGCAAGCGGGGCATATTGTTTGATATATTCGTTGTAACGGGAGTTTCTGCGTTGTGCCTGCACAGCCACGCAAATAAGGAGAAGTGCTATGATAGCAGTCAGTCTGAATATAGGTTTCATGCTTCGGGTGTTGAATTTGACACAAAAGTCTGCAAAAGAATTGAAAAAACCAATCTCTTTCCTATCTTTGTAACATTAATTACAATAAACCATTATTCTATGAAGGACCTGAACATACAGATTGCCATCAAGATATACGAATACGAAGAGTTGAATGCCGCCGACCGCGAGCTCCTGGATGCTGCCCGGCAGGCAACTTACCGCAGTTATGCCCCCTACTCGCACTTCTCGGTAGGTGCGGCCGCCCGGTTGGCAAACAATATCATCGTTACTGGAACCAACCAAGAGAATGCAGCCTATCCGTCGGGGCTTTGCGCGGAACGCACCACTCTGTTCTATGCCAACTCCCAATATCCCGACCAGGCCGTGGAGACACTCGCCATAGCCGCCCGCAACGAACGCGGCGAGTTCCTGGAAGAACCGATTCCCCCGTGCGGCGCCTGCCGACAGGTAATGCTCGAAACGGAAAAACGCTTCAAACGTCCCATGCGCATACTGCTGTCCGGCGAAAAAGGCATTTATGAATTGAGGAGTGTGGGCGCATTGCTGCCGCTTTCGTTCGATGCGTCTTCCATGTTATAAAACAAATACCTACCTTTGCAACCGCTAACCAACAAATACCACCACCAATGAGAATATCCAAATAAAGACAGCACATTCCGGTAAACATCACTTTATATATGCTTTTCATATCAGAACGCTGAGCATCACTCAAAAGGGGAATGTTTAGCCTTTACTGTGTTTGTCTGTTTCCCACAGCCTTACGAGAGTCGAAAGTGTGTCGTACAGACACCTATGTTATCTACCCTAAACACAGTAATTTTATGAGTATCATTATCAAAGACCTTAGCTATACCCATACCGATAAGGAAGTTTTGTTTTCCAACCTTAATCTGATTATCAATTCCGGAGAAAAGACCGCGCTGACAGGCAATAACGGTTGCGGAAAGTCCACCCTGATGCGTATCCTTGCGGGAGAAGCATCGCCGGGAGCCGGCAGTGTACATTGTTCCGGGCATCTTTACTATGTGCCCCAGCATTTCGGACAATATGACGGCAGGACGGTTGCGCAGGTATTAGGCATAGACCGCAAGCTAACCGCGCTCTGTGCCATACTGGACGGAGATGTCGCAGAAGAACACTTCGCAGTTCTCGGCGATGACTGGGAGATTGAAAAACGTGCCCAATCCGCCCTCAGTGTATGGGGCTTGGAAGGTCTGTCCCTCTCCCGCCGACTGAACGGATTGAGTGGCGGAGAGAAAACCCGTCTGTTTCTTGCCGGCATGGAACTGAATGCACCCGATGTTATCCTGCTGGATGAACCGACCAATCACCTGGACACTTCTGCCAGGGAGCGTTTTTATGATTTTATACGCCGTACCTCTGCCACAGCGCTCATCATCAGTCACGACCGTACACTGCTGAACTTGTTGCCGGCTATCTGTGAACTCTCTCGTAACAAACTGACCTATTATGGCGGCAGTTACGACTTCTACAAAGAACAAAAAAAGATACATCAGAATGCTCTCCTGCAACAGTTGGAAGAAAAAGAAAAAGCTTTCCGCCTTGCCCGAAAAACAGCCCGTGAAGTGGAAGAACGGAAAGCCAAACAAAATGTGCGGGGTGAAAAAGCCGCCCTGAAGAAAGGCATTCCACGTATCATGATGGGAAATCTGAAAAATCATGCCGAAAACAGTACCGGGAAGCTAAATAATATCCATATCCAAAAATCGGAAAAAATACGGCAGGAAGTGATGGACATCAGAAACTCCTTATCACAAACGGATAAGTTGAAAACAGATTTCAACGCTTCGGCATTGCACACAGGCAAAATACTCGTCACGGCACAGAATATCAACTTTCATTATCCGGACAGCAACACAAACCTTTGGACAGTTCCGCTCAGCTTTCAGCTACGCAGCGGCAACCGGTTCTGCATTAAAGGGGATAACGGCAGCGGCAAAACAACCTTGCTGAGACTGATTACCGGTGAACTGACACCGACCGGCGGGACGATAGAACGTGCTGACTTTACCTATGTCTATCTGGATCAGGAGTACTCCCTTATCCAAAATGAATATACCGTTTCGGAACAAGCGGAAGCCTTCAACCTGCGGCATCTGCCGGAGCATGAAATAAAGACTGTCTTAAACCGCTATCTCTTCCCGCAGGACGTCTGGAACAAGCCTTGCGGCAAATTAAGCGGCGGTGAGAAAATGCGTCTTGCCTTCTGCTGCCTGATGATTGCCGATAACACTCCCGACTTGTTTATTCTGGACGAGCCCACCAATAATCTGGATATCGAAAGTATTGAAATCATCACAGCTACGATACGTAACTATCAAGGTACCGTACTTGCAGTCTCACACGACCGGGATTTTCTGAAAGAAACAGGAATTGAACAAGAAATAAGCTTTTTTCTGTAAAATCGGTAAAAACAAACGTAATCCATATACACAAACTAATTATAAACTCCTTATTTTTGCAATGATAAAACTATTATGACTATGTTACGTACTATCAGACTGACACTTGCAATTGTATTCTTTGCGCTCGTCACGCTCCTGTTCCTCGATTTCACCGGAACGCTGCACGGCTGGATGGGCTGGATGGCGAAGATACAGTTTCTCCCTGCACTGCTCGCACTGAATGCAGGCGTGATACTGCTGCTTGTTGCATTGACCCTGCTGTTCGGACGCGTCTATTGCTCCGTTATCTGCCCGCTCGGCGTATTTCAGGATGTCATTTCCCGGTTTGCAGGCAAGCGGAAGAAAAACCGTTTCCGCTATTCTCCCGCCAGGAAATGGCTGCGTTACGGAATGTTGGCAGTGTTTGCCGTGACCCTCATTGCAGGCGTGCGCTTTCATGCGGTTGCTTCGCTGCTCGAACCGTACAGCTCTTACGGGCGCATCGCTGCCAGTCTCTTCGCTCCCGTCTATCAGTGGGGCAATAATCTGCTGGCATATCTGGCGGAACGGGCGGACAGCTACGCTTTCTATGAAACAGAGGTGTGGATGAAAAGCCTGCCCACCTTCATCATTGCGGCCCTTACTTTTGTCGTGCTCATTATATTGGCATGGCGAAGCGGACGTACGTACTGCAACACGATTTGTCCGGTAGGTACGGTGCTCGGTTTCCTATCCAGGTATTCCCTTTTCAAACCGGTCATAGATACCGAGAAGTGCAACGGCTGCGGACTTTGCGCACGCAACTGCAAGGCATCGTGCATCAACTCCAAAACCCACGAAATTGATTACAGCCGTTGCGTGGCATGCATGGACTGCCTGGATAAATGCAGACAGGGAGCCATCACCTACACCCGCCGTCATAAAGCGGATACTGCGAAAATATCCGTCCGGAATCAGGCTCAAAGTACAGCAACTTCTACCGGAGCAGCAGATGATACCCGGCGCGCATTCCTCTCGGCAACGGCAGTATTGGCCACTACCGCCGCTCTAAAGGCGCAAGAGAAGAAAGTGGACGGCGGACTGGCCGTCATCGAAGACAAGAAGATACCCGCACGTGCCGCCTCCATTACTCCGCCGGGGTCGTTGAGCGCACGCAATTTTGCACAACACTGTACGGCCTGCCAGTTATGCGTTGCGGTGTGTCCCAACCAGGTGTTGCGCCCCTCTTCCGACCTGACACGGCTGATGCAGCCGGAAATGTCCTACGAGCGCGGCTACTGCCGTCCCGAATGTACCAAATGTTCGGAAGTTTGTCCGGCAGGTGCTATCCGGCCGATAACGGAAGCCGACAAATCGGCCATCCAGATAGGTCATGCCGTATGGATAAAGGAGAATTGCATTTGCATCACCGATAAGGTGGAGTGCGGCAACTGCGCCCGCCACTGCCCGGTCGGCGCCATACAAATGGTGGCTTCGGGCTCCGGAAATCCGCAATCCCCCAAAATACCCGTTGTCAATACCGAACGCTGCATCGGCTGCGGCGCATGTGAAAACCTGTGTCCGGCACGCCCGTTCAGCGCAATCTATGTGGAAGGGCATATCATGCACAGAACGGTGTGAGAATCAGATGACAAAACGATAAAGGAAAATCTTCGATACGCTTTGGACAACAGACAGTACCGAGAAGAATAAATACGAGTAACTATGGAAGAGAAGAATAATAAGAATAACAGCAAGATAAACCGCCGGGACTTCTTCAAGCTTGCCGGCGCAGGAACGCTTGCATCGGCAGCCGCACTGTATGGCTGCTCCGGCAAGAACAACCGTTCGGACAGCGAATCGGCCGCTTTGGGCGAGATTCCTACCGATAAGATGGTGTACCGTACCAATCCCACCACAGGCGACCGGGTATCCTTATTGGGCTACGGCTGCATGCGCTGGCCTACCCGGAAGCGGGCTGACGGAAACGGAGATGAGGTAGACCAGGAAGCGGTCAACGAACTGATTGATTATGCCATTGCCCACGGCGTGAACTATTTCGACACATCGCCCGTGTATGTGCAGGGTTGGTCGGAGAAGTCAACGGGAATAGCACTGAAACGCCATCCGCGTGAAAAGTTCCTGATAGCCACCAAACTGTCCAACTTTTCCAATTACACCTGCGAGAATTCAATTGCCATGTATCGGAAATCGTTCGAGGACCTGCAAGTGGACTACATCGATTATTATCTGTTGCACTCCGTCGGCAATGGCGGCATCAAGACATTCCGGGCACGGTACATCGACAATGGTATGATTGATTTTCTGATGGAAGAACGCAAGGCCGGGCGTATCCGGAACCTGGGATTTTCGTTTCACGGAACAACGGACGTGTTTGATGAAATACTGGCCATGCACGACCGCATACACTGGGATTTCGTGCAAATCCAACTCAACTATGCCGACTGGCGGCATGCTTCGGGCAATAATGTCAATGCCGAATATCTGTATGGCGAACTCGTTAAACGCGACATACCCGCCATTATCATGGAACCGCTGCTGGGAGGACGGCTATCCAGACTGAACGACCACTTGGTGGCACGCCTGAAACAACATCGCCCGCAAGAGAGTGTGGCTTCCTGGGCATTCCGCTTTGCCGGGAGCTTCCCCAAGGTACTGACGGTACTGAGCGGCATGACGTATATGGAACATCTGCAGGACAATCTCCGCACCTATTCCCCCCTCGACCCTTGCACGGAAGAAGAACTGGCTCTGCTGGAAGATACGGCGCAGGTAATGCTTACCTATCCTATCATCCCGTGCAACGACTGCAAGTATTGCATGCCTTGTCCCTACGGACTGGACATTCCCGCCATTCTGCTGCATTACAACCGTTGCGTCAACGAGGGCAATATACCCAAAAGCAGCCGGGATGAGAACTATCGCGAAGCCCGCCGCGCCTTCCTCATCGGTTATGACCGCAGCGTACCGAAGCTCCGCCAGGCAAGCCATTGTACAGGATGCGACCAATGCAACCCGCACTGTCCTCAAAGCATCGATATACCCAAAAAGTTACAGGAAATAGACCGGTTTGTAGAAAATCTCAAACAAGAGAGATTATAATACAAACGGAAAAAGAAAATACGCCCTATCTTTGGCGGAACAAATAATGAGGAAAGCGATACGAATGAAGAAAAAAAACATATTACTCCTTTCGATAGCCGGCCTTTGGACAATGGCGGGATTTGCGCAGGCTGCAAAGGACAGCGCGCGCATTGCCCGGAACCTCACCATAGACGAAGTGGTAGTAACCGGAACAAGAAACGAAACGGATATACGGCATCTGCCGATGACCATCTCCGTAGTGAACCGCAAAGCACTGGAGCAACGTTTCCAACCATCCGTACTGCCCGCACTGACGGAGCAAGTGCCCGGACTGTTCGCCACAAGCCGCGGCATCATGGGATACGGCGTGTCTACGGGAGCGGCAGGCGGAATGAACCTGCGCGGCATCGGCGGCAGCCCTACGGCTGGTTTGCTGGTGCTGATTGACGGCCATCCCCAATATATGGGATTAATGGGACATCCCATTGCCGATGCCTATCAGACCATGCTGACCGACCGGGTGGAAGTGCTTCGCGGCCCTGCCTCGGTGCTGTATGGTTCCAACGCTATGGGCGGCGTTATCAATATAGTAACCCGCAAGATGCAAGAAGACGGGGTTAAGACCCATGCGCAAATCGGCTACGGCTCCTACAACACATTGCAGACGGAAGTTTCCAACCGCATCAGGAAAGGGAGTTTCAGCAGTGTTGTCACCGGCTCTTACAACCGCACCGACGGGCATCGCGACAATATGGAGTTTGAGCAATACGGCGGCTATGCCAAGCTGGGATATGACTTCAACGATTCCTGGAAACTGTGGGGCGATGTAAACATCACGCAGTTCAAGGCCTCCAATCCGGGCGAGGCCGGTAATCCGTACATAGACAATGACTCCCGCATCACGCGCGGCATGACTTCGCTTGCTCTCGAAAACCATTATGAAAAGAGTTCCGGCGCCTTGAGTTTCTTCTATAACTGGGGACGCCATAAAATCAATGACGGCTATCATCCCGGCGGTACGCCGCAGGAATCCCATTTCAACTCCAAAGACCGCATGCTGGGCGTGTCGTGGTATCAGAGCGCAACGCTTTTCACCGGTAACCGTCTGACCGCAGGTTTCGACTATCAGCACTTCGGCAGCGAATCATGGAACCGCATGGTGTCTACCGGCGAACGTATTCCGGGTGTAGACAAGCAAATGGATGAATTTGCCGGATATGTAGACTTCCGTCAGGACCTCGGCGAATGGCTCTCTCTGGATGCGGGCATCCGTGTAGACCACCATTCGCACGTAGGCACGGAATGGATTCCGCAAGGTGGCCTTTCGTTCCACTTGCCCCGACAGATGGAAGTGAAAGCAATGGTGAGCAAGGGATTCCGTAACCCCACCATCCGTGAGATGTACATGTTTCCGCCACAGAACCCGGATTTAATGGCGGAAAGCCTGATGAGCTACGAGTTGTCTTTCTCGCAACGGGTGTTGGACGGTGCTTTGTATTACGGCATAAACCTCTACTACATTGACGGCGACAATATGATTATGACCGTTCCTACGGACGGCAAGCCCAAGAACGTAAATACCGGCAAGATTGAAAACCGGGGCATTGAAGCCAATATCGGTTACCGCATTACCCCGCATTGGCAGGCAAATGCCAATTACAGTTGGCTGCACATGGAGAATCCGGTGATTGCCGCTCCCGGACATAAACTCTATGCAGGCGTTGACTTTACGCGAGGCCACTGGGGAGTGTCAACCGGAGTGCAATATATAAAAGACCTCTATACCAGCGTAAGCAAAGGCAAGGAGAAAAAAGAAAGTTTTGTTCTCTGGAACCTGCGTGCCAATTATCGTGTATGCCGCTATGCCGATATCTTTGTACGAGGGGAAAACCTGCTGGCGCAACGTTACGAAATAAACGACGGCTTTCCGATGCCTAAGGCAACCGTTATGGGCGGAGTGAATATCAATTTCTGACAAAATCAGGCATTACTGTTGTCAAGACCGTATTGGTTTGAAATAATAGTTATAACTTTGTGAGTATAAAACAGATTGTTTGATTAGCCGATAAAGATTATCCGACGGACCAATACAATTTACCCGATAAATGAATAAGATTATTTTATAAACAATAAAAATATGGAAACAAAAACTGTAAAACTCTATTCGCTGGATTACAGCAATGCAAGAACTTACTTAATGGCCGCATTGTTCATTGCAGGCAATATGGCACTGCCCCAACTTTTCCACCTTATACCGCAAGGCGGTATCACATGGTTGCCCATCTATTTCTTCACCTTAATCGGTGCATACAAATTCGGCTGGAAGGTAGGATTGCTGACTGCGGTCCTTTCTCCGATAATCAATTCACTGCTGTTCGGGATGCCTCTTCCGGCAGTACTTCCCGCCATTCTGTTGAAGTCCGTATTACTGGCAGCAGCAGCCGGCTGGGCAGCACATCGTTTCAACCGTATCTCTCTGCCTATCCTATTGGCCGTTGTACTGTTCTATCAGGTAGCAAGTACTTTGGGCGAATGGGCTATGGTGGGCAGCTTCTTCCAAGCCGTACAGGATTTCCGTATCGGGCTGCCGGGAATGGCAATGCAGGTAGTAGGCGGCTATGCGCTGATAAAGTATAGCGCATCGCTGTAATAACCTTGTAGAAATATTAAAAAAGGTTCGGAACTGTTTCTGTATACAGTTTTACGAAAAGCATAGAGGATATTTGGCCTCAACCAAAAGAAAACCTTAGAATCAATAATCAGAGAAAGATAGGATGAGCTTTTCCTGCTTATTGAATTCTAAGGTTTCAACCAAATATAATCTACGAGAATTAAAAAACGTTAGTTGCTGTAGCTAAGAGATACAGCAACTATTTTATCTTGTCATATTGCTGTTCTGCTTTAATTTCCGTATAAGCAGGTGCATCAATCATCTCGACCAATGCTCTTAAAACAGGTCCTTCACCCATAGGGTCGTTTTTCCATTGAGGGCGATTATAATAAAATGATAAAGAAGGCATAATTCCCGTACCGGCACAAATAGCGGTAACATCACCTTCAGGGGTGATTTTTGTCAGCATACCTTTCAAGCCTTCCCATGCCACATAAATATAATCGGGATGTAACCATCCTTCTTTAACTCCCTTGGCAATGCCGAAAACAAACATGGCCGTTCCCGTTATCTCTTCATAAGAATCTGGTTTGTCGAGCAACTGATGCCATAATCCGTTAGCGCCCTGATAACGGATTACCCCATCCGTCTGCATCCGGAAGTTCTTAATGACATCTTCGCGCATAGGATGATTTTCGGGCATTCTCGACAGTAAATCTGCCGTTGCCATAAATACCCATCCGTTGGCTCTTGACCAATGAGCTACTCCGTGTATCTTCGTGTCAGTATGATAACAGTGATAATAGACTTCCTTCTCGGGACACCATAGATAGCGGGTGTAATTCAGTACCTGATTGGCAGCATCATCGAAATACTTATTATCTCCTGTCATCTCTCCCATTCTTACCAAAAAGGAAAGGGCCATAAAAGCATCATCAGCCCACACCGTATTCACGTGCGGCCACAATCGGGCAATAGTGCCATCGGCAAGCCGGGGTTCGGAGAACATTAAATGATGATTGGTACTTTCAATATATTTCCGGAATGCCGCGTTAGGATGCTTCCGGCTCAAATCAATCAAACTTGCTCCCATCGGTCCGTTATCGTCCAGACGTTTATTACGATAAATCATGTGCCAATTCAAGGCATTCACCGCTTTCCATCCTTCATTCTTCAACGTTTCCTCATACAATCTACGGAAATAAGATTGATTGTCCTCATCAAATACGAAATTCATATTCTTCAATACGTAGTTTTCGTATTTGGAGTTACCCAGCTTATTTCCCAATTCCATTAAAGCAATATTGGTAACTCCGTTCGTGTAGTGCCAATCAAGATATTTACTCCTGACTTTCAATGCTTTATTCAAAGGCATATTCTTTAAGGATGTATAGGTTTTTCCGCTTTTCTTATCCACAAACTCATAAGTCGTGGACGCCAAAATACGATCAGCTATCTTCATTGCCATCTCTTTGGCTTTGTCATTCGTTTGCGCCCCTGCCGACACGCTACACAGTTGCAATATGCTTATAAAAACAAGACATAACTTTTTCATCATCATTCGGTATTCTATTTAATCAGAAATATATAATTCTCTATATTCGTATATCCATTAGACGCTACTTTCATGGCATCTGCCGGATCATTCTTATCAAGGCCGTATTTATCTTCAAACTCGTCCGGCATACCATCATTGTCGGTATCTGCAGGAGCTTCCGCCGACTTTATATTACCCGGTCCCTTTGTCGGTATATCTTCCTCCGAATGGATAATCAGCCCCTTTTTCCCCAATGAAGTCAGTTCATCGATAAGATAGGCATCCACCTCATCCCGTACGGGCAAGGAAGATCCGCCATTGGCAACAATCCATTCGTAGGCTTCCTGAGCAGTCATCAGTTCTTTTATTTCGGGATGTACATCGGACGGACGTTCGAGGAACGTAGGAGAAGTTATAATCTCCTCTCCTGCTACAACCGACTTCTTCATGCAGTCTGCACGTCCCAGTTCACGGCCATTCAATAAGCCATCCTTATTATCATCATAAAAGTTACCGGACAAATAAGCGCTGAAATGCTCGTTATATCGGGTAAAGGGAGCCGTTGCGCCTAACTTCTTGCCATCGTAATTATCTGTAGTTCCTACTATAAAATAATTATTCCGAATATCGGCATCCGATTTCTGCTGAGTATCTCCCATAATATAAGCACCGCCGTTTCCCCAATTATAAAGGACATTGTTTACAAACTGATTCAGTCCTTTCACTTTCGGATTACGGGTTTTATTGTCTATATACAGATTCCGGTACAAAGTAACTCCATCGTTTATCGTGGTCTGGATAAGTCCACCACAAGAATGAGGTTGCAATCCCTGCCCTATGAACGAGTTCTGTATCGTGATATTCCGAGGCTGATCTGCGGACTTTTTAGGATCTCCATTGATGGAGAAACATTCATCGCGTCCCCAAGTTACAGACATATGGTCGAAAATCATATCCGAACCATAGGCGATACCGGCTGCATCTTTACCTTCACGGCCGTTCATGCCCATTCGTACACGTAAATAACGACATATCAAATTGTCCGCTCCCGAAAAAGAAACCCGGTTGCCATACACGACAACTCCGTCACCCGGAGCTGTCTGTGCTGCAATTGTCAAGTTCTTTGAGAAGTCGAGAGGAGACTCTAATTTGATTACCCCTGCAACCTTAAATACAATAATACGGTTGGGCTTACTGACGGCATCACGTAAAGAACCCCTGCCCGAATCTGCCAAAGTCGTTACTTGATATACTTCACCCGTTCTGCCACCTGTGGCATGCCGCCCATATCCTTCCGCACCGGGAAAGGCCAGTACCTCACCATAATCCGGGAAAGAAACACCAGGGTTATCTTTCCCTTCATCTTGGTCGCAAGCCAACAAAGCCCATGCAAGGCAAAAGAATCCTATCAAATTCATATTATATCTCATTAATTAGAGTATTAAATTTACAAATAATTAATCCAAAACTTTAATCCAACGGGGATCACCGTATTCTGATTTATAAATGACTGACTCTGCATCAACTACAGTAAAATCATTTTCCTCAACATTACGGAATAATGAAGCATCATCCGTATCCAATGAAATCAGTGTCAAACCGGCATCAGACATCTTTTCAAAATCCGATGTACAATAGTTGCCTTTCGAATTTAAATTAATACTGCCTGCATCAAGCACTTTACTTTTACTGCTGCCAAAGACACAATTACTTACCGACAAGTTCAGCGGCGCAGTCAATTTGGAGAAATTCCCAACAGCCCTATAAGTGTTTTTGCCATCCTTATTTGAGCCCCAATTATAAAAAGTACAATTAGAAATAACAACTTTGTTACCGGCCGCAATAGGGACATCAGCAGTAGGTGCTCCAAACACACCTGGTGAAATATAGAACTCATAGAATGTGGAATTAGTGACGGAGACATCATTCCATACATTAGAGCCTTTATTTATTGCATGAATAAAACCGAATTGTTTTGTTACATTTTTTGTATCATTAATACCGGAAACCAAACAATTATCTATACGGATATGGTTGATTGTGGTTACTCCTTCACTGGCATCACTCATCATTAAAACGGTAGATGGTAAAACTATATCCGAGTTTGTAATTTCAAATCTGTCTATTGTAAAATCAGTACCGGTATTGTGTTTCCCTATATTCAACAAACGTGTTTTACTACCTTTACTGGGCTTACTCTCAGTCCATGTTTCCTTAATATTCACATTATCAACAATAAAATATTCAATATTCGGCATATTACCAACTTCCGGTTTCACAATGAAGCCCCCCTCGCGAATGTACAAGGTAGGACGTTCTCCCGGGTTAGCAAGAAAAGCAATGCTTTTGGTCAATTTAATATCACCGGTTTTCGCAGCAACTTCCCCGCCTGTTGTCAGATAATAATCAACACCATTCTTCAATTGGAAAACAAGAGCCTGCTTACTTGTATCATCCATACCGGCCTTAATCTTATCCATCAAATCAACTCCATCTTCCACCACAACAGCATCGGCAGGCATTCCTGCAGTGGTAAATCTCTGCTGATTATATTTTTCTGCTCCTTCCGGTGCAGCACTGTTTGTCAAAGCCACATAATAAGTAGTACGAGGAGTTAATCCTGTAATCGTATATTGTCCGGCAGAAGCATCTTCCAAACTAATTTGTTTTTCCTCTGTAGTTCCTTCTTCCCATATCGCCAATCCGTCAACCGGATTTTTTTCCGATACCACCCATTTAATTTCCACGGAAGTCTCATTAATCTGCGAACCTTCCACAGCATACAGTATTTTCGGAATAGTACGGGACAAAGTTGAAATGGAAGAACCCATTTCCGTCCAATTCGATGTTATAGCAAGAGATTCATTATTAGCTCTGACACGGGCATAAAATTTAGTCTCATAACGTAAATTCGCAAACGTACATTTGCCCTTCTCCACTGTCTGTGTTTCAAGATTTTCCGGCTGAAACGTGGCATCCTGAGAAAGCTCTACCGTATACGAAGTTGCTTCGCCGGATGTTCTCCAAGCCAGCGTTATAGTATTGCTTTCTGCAAAACAGGACGAAGCAATAAAGGAAGGTCTGAATAAACGGGGCATCTCTGTCGTCTCGTCTTCACATGCTATACAAGCAAACAGACAGAAAAGTAAAAGCGGCACTATATATTTTGTTTTCATCCTACTGTTAGTTTTAATATCCATAATAATTTTTCAATAATCCCTGATGGCTTGACAATGCGTCCGGCGGTATAGGAACCAAATAGCGTACCGGATCCGTTTCGGGATTCACAGCCCCGGCATTCGATGCATTAATATAGCCATAGAAAGAATGCAGAATACGGGCAGACGGTTCCCACCGGCGAGGACTGGCGTTTTTAACTTGCGTACAATATTGAACACACATATCTACACGCGAGTAACCGGAAGGATTTTGGGAAGGATATGCAGGTAGCGCCTCATCATAAGAATTGATGTTCCCTTCTTTGTACCAATCCATTGTTTCGGCTACACATACCGGGAACAGCGTTTTATCCGCCGGTACCATCTTATAATAGGCTACAGCCGGGTAAGAATCAAAGCGTGCATCATAAGTAGGATTTTCAAAAGGAGTTTCCGTATTTTCATACTGCTTAGTACGGGCTACTTTACCCAATTCAATCCAATCGAAATACAAATTATATAATGTTTTTCCATACAGATTCCAACGTGCCAAATCGTAACGCCTATGCTTTTCTCCGCCAAATTCCCAGGCACGTTCCTGAACAATAGCATTGAAGAAATCTTCTTTTGTCCCCAAAGCATCCACATAAGCCTCTACCTTTTCAGCATGGTCTTTTTCTGCAAAAGCCCTTTTACGCACCTGCTTCAAGGCATCCTTAGCTTCGGTCGTCGGCCCGTCATGGTTTTCATTGGCAGCTTCCGCATACATCAACAACACATCGGCATAGCGCATATACGTATAATTGATCCCTGTACCTTTATTGGATGTACTGCCCAACGGTGATTCCATAAATAGACGGTTCCATTTGCCACAACCAACATTAAGTTCGGAAAATGGCTTCTGAATAATAGAACTCATTCCTGAATTTTCATAACGGAATATCTCACAAGTAATATCCCTACGTAAATCCTCTCTATCAAAAGACAACATATAGGTAAGAGCCAATCTGGCGCCACCGGATGAATATCCGTGAGGAGCATTGGACGCATTCACGCCCTCTGAGTTCTTTGACGATACAATATATGTTCCCCAAGAATAAGCCAATTCTCCAGAACCACCTACTTTAGCCGGTACATCAAAAATATTATCATCACCAACCGGTACTATCCAACTACATTCATCTACCCAAACCTGACGGAAAGAACGAGTCAAGGAATGTTTACCCTCAGAGATAACCTTTCCGGCATATTCCTCAGCTATTTTATAATATTCTTTCCAATCGTCGCTCCGCTCCATTGTACCCACAGCAGAAGGATTATCATAATCCGGCCTGAGGCTCCAACCACCTCTTTGCAAAGCAATGCGAGCTATCAATGCCTGACAGAATTCTCTTGAAGCAGCCTCTACTCCTCTGTCGGATTCTTCTGCATACAACATCAAAGGTTCTATCTCTATCAAATCATTAATCATATCGGTCAATATTGTATTGCGGTCGGTCGCTCCGATAAACAATTCATCCTTATTTCCGGCAGGTTTTCTTCTGTAAGGCACATCACCCCAGTTTCTGACAAGCTCCAAATAATACATGGCACGCAGGACTTTCGCTTCTCCGTAATAATGCATCAGACGCGACGGTTTAGTTTTGTCGGCAGCGGCAAACAGAGGACTCTGTTCAATACCCTCTATGACATCGTTCGTACGGTTTACCCCGTCATACATACCCGTCCAAATATCACCATACGACTTTATATCGCCTGTACTCGGAACAAATGCACGCTCATTGAGATTGGATGCTGTAGATAATCCACTGAACTCCACATCCGTATTAAACAGCATCTTCTTAAGCAGAACTCCTACCCAACCCTTACCGCTGACCATAGGCACATACATGCCATTGACAGCAGTAGCTATTTCGGATTCACTGCCAAATACATACTCCTTATCAAACGTAGACGGAGAATTTACATCCAGATAGTCTGAACAGGATGCGAACAATAATAAGCTCGCCATTACCGATATATATATTTTTTTCATATCCTATATAATTTAAAAATTCAAATTAACACCGACTGTATAAACACGGCTACGCGGAGTTACATTATTATCAATGCCCGGCGTCAAACCTTTTTGGATATTCACTTCTGGATCATAACCGCTATATCCTGTTATTGTAAACAAGTTGCTTCCGGAAAAATATAAACGCAGGCTCTTAACTCCTAAAGATCTCAACCAATGCTTAGGAAGCGTATAACCAACCGTCAAAGTACTCAAACGAAGGAAAGAACCGTCTTCAACCAAATCGGTCATTGTTATACCCTGAGTTACGGACATCCAAGAATAGGTTTTGGCGTTCTCATTTAATGCCGCTAAGGCAACAGGGTCACTGGAAACATTCACACCGGCATCGTCCACATAACGGAAACGATTGGCAAGGTTCATATCCGTAGATAAGTTGGAATAATTACGACGGACAGCCGAGTGCAGGTAGAGTTTATTCACATTGAGCACATCAAAATCACACATATAATTGAAGAATGCCGTAAAGTCCAGATTCTTCCAGTTGCCGGAAAGTCCGAAACCGCCGGTCACTTTAGGATTGGTATCACCGATAACCGTCATATCATCTTCAGTAATCAAGTTTGATTCGGAATCGGACAGTTTCTTGAATTTCATAGCTCCGGGTTTAAAAGCAAAGTTACCGGAACTGAACGATGAATTATCGGGTATACCCGGCTTCAAAGTCCATTTTTTAGTAGTTGCATCGAAATCAAAATCATCTACCTTATAGAACCCGTCGTTGACGAATCCGTAAATCAATCCCATACTTTTGCCTACTTCCATTTTATAGTTATACGTTCCATACCAGTTGGATAATGAGGCTTTGGTTTTCCATTCGGTTTCACCGGTAGCCAATTTGTCTACTTTATTCTTGTTGAACGCAACGTTGAAGTTTGCCGATAGCTGGAAATCCTTTGTCTGAATGATTTTTGCATCCAAAGAGATTTCAACTCCCTTGTTTGAAGTCTGTCCCACATTTGTCATCTGACGGGAATAACCAGATGAATTAGGAATGATGGAAGGAACCAACAAGTCCTTAGTTGTATTCCAATACACATCAACCGTACCGCTCAGACGGTTTCTAAAGAATCCGAAATCCAAACCGATATTACGGGTTATTGTCGTCTCCCACTTCAAGTCTGGATCGTAAAGATAAGTCTGGTCTGCAAACTGATAATAATTATATTCCTCATTACCGAAAGCGGGAGCACTTGTTCCACTGTATACACGATAGATATTATGCCACAAATCATTACCAATACGGTTATTACCAGCCAAACCGTAGCTGGCTCTCAACTTCAAATCAGAGATGAACTTTATAGGCTTCATCCACTTTTCATTGGAAATTCTCCAGGCGATGGAACCTGCCGGAAAATATCCCCACTGCTTACCGGGAGCAAACTTGGTAGACCCGTCGGCACGAACCGTCAGAGTAGCATAATAACGATTTTTGTAATCATACAATGCACGTCCGAAGAAAGAAGCGGTTCTGTCGGGAGCACTTTTATAACTGGTACTCTGATTGGGAGTTCCCAAAGCAAAATTCTCCAACGCTGCCTCTGCCATTACAGAAACCGGAAAGAGCTTTGCACTCATAAACGTATTATCGTTCTGCGCATGGTTAATTTCCTGTCCCAGCATTACATTGACATTGTGAGACTTATTAAACGAGTTACGATAGGTCAGCGTATTTGCCAAACGATATGATTCCTTATGGGTTTTGGTACGTTTAGCAGAAGGCATATTATTCATACCGGCAGCAGAAGCCGTACTGGACAATGGACCGTAAAACTGATTGTCATTTGCATGAGTCGTGCTTATTCCATACTCGGAACGAAATTGCAATCCTTTTATCACATCCCACACCAAAGCTGCTTTCAGGCTGAGAGCCTGTTCGTCACGTTTTCTGTAATTCTGTTTATTCTCTTCCACCGGAGTATATTTCTGGTTCAGGGAATTTCCATCTCCATCCAGGTTTTCCTCGTCATCATCAGGGTCGACGGCAACTCCTGCCGACAACCCATTGGTAGGACGAAAACGAAGCGCAGTAACAATATTTGTCCCCGAAGTTCCGGCACCATCGATAGTACGCGTACGATAAGTTGCATTTGTTTCCAATTTCAGATTCTTGAACAACTGATGATTCAATTTCAGATTAATGTTATTACGTGTCAGTCCCGAACCAATCAACTGTCCCTCGTCTTTATTGCGGGTATAACTCAAATTGAATTTGGTTTTTTCATTACCGCCATTAACGGTTATATTATAATACTGCGAAATAGGATTACCGCCTAGAATTTCATCCTGCCAATCAGTAGTGTTCGTGTATTTGTATAAATCAATATCATCATAGTAACCGAAATTTTTGATAAAACCCTCATCCGAACCTTTACGAATCATCTGATATTCATATTCGGCCATTACAAACTCATAGTTGTTCATTACCGGTATTTTACGCGCCAATGTACGCATCTGCAAATAGCTATTAAACTGTACGGTTGTTTTACCCATTTTAGGGTTTTTGGTAGTCACGATAACAACACCGTTTGCACCTCTTGCACCGTAGATAGCTGTCATTGACGCCTCTTTCAAAACATCAATAGATTCAATATCCGTTGGCGGAATACCGCTTAAATCATCTACCGGAAAACCATCTACCAAAAATAATGGTGAATTATCTTGGGTTATGGAACCACCGCCACGCACGCGAACACTGATTTCAGCATCCAGCGCACCATCGGCAGTAGTAATCTGTACACCGGCCATCTTTCCGGCTAAAGCATCAGCCACAGAAGCCGAAGCAACTTTGGATATAGACTCGGATGAAACAGATGCAATGGACCCCGTTACATCACTACGACGTATGTTACCATAACCCAATACAACAATTTCATCCAATACATTTGCATCCTCACGCATAATTATATCCAGCTTCTTACCCTGTTGAGCCCTTATTTTACGTGTCTCATAACCAATATAGGATATTTCCAAATTTACGTTATCTGCAACATCCAACGAAAAACCACCGTCAATGCCTGTAACTGTTCCGTTAGTTGTTCCTTGTTCTCTTATAGTTGCACCAATGATCGGCTCCCCCGCATCATCTACAACCTTACCAATGGCTTTAATTCGTTTATTCTTAGTCTTGTCCCCCGATTGTATCTTCTTTACTATTATTCGCTTATTCTGAATTTCATAAGTCAGATTATTTTGTCCCTGGAGAATTTGCTTAACGACATCATCAATTGTCGCTTTGTCCGTAGATATTGAAATTCGCTTATTCGTATTTACATCCGCAGATGAAAACACAAACGAGTAACCAGATTTTTCTTTCAATAGTTCCATTGCCTCTTTTACAGTTATTTCCCTATTTTTCAACGATATACCTTGAGAAAAAGCAGAAATATGAAGACAAAGAGCTACTGAGGCTATTAAAATAGCCTTACTGAAGTTTCCCATAAACTTTTTGAATTTTTAATTAATGAATAGAAATAAGGTTTGGTAATAAATTACCAAGTAAAGCTGACTTCCAGACTATTGTCCGGGAAGCAAAATGCCAACGTCAGCCGGAAAAAGTAAATTTCATACAACTCCTGTTTCTCATGTTTTATTTTTTAAGTTCAACATTAATATAGTATATATACACCGTTTTCGTATTTATAATTCATTTGCTGGGTCGAAGCCATCACATCCAGAATCTTATCAATCGTATTGCCCGAAATACCGAAGCTTCCATAAAAACGCTTGTTACGTAAAGAATCGGCAACTTCCACCTGTACATTATAGCTACGCATCAGCTTCTTGGCTATATCTTCCAGCAGCTCTTCATCAAAGAAAAGTTCGTCGTTAATCCAGACATTGGCTTTGGCAGCTTTCGTACTGCTTTTTACCATTTGTCCGGTCGCCTTATTAAGAACCATTTTCTCGTCCGGAGTCAGATAAAGTTCAGGCATTTCCCTGATACCGTTTCTCAAAGCAACTTTTCCTTCCATCAGATTTACCGTCACCTCTTCATCATCCGGATAGTTCCTGAAATTGAACTTTGTACCCAATACTCTCAAATCCAACTCTTTCGTGTCTATCTCAAAAGGTACTTCTTCGTTCTTCATCACCTCAAAATAGCCTTCTCCTTCCAAGCGCAACCGACGGTCGTCTACTCCAAAGCCTTGCGAATATATAATTTTCGATCCTGCGTTCAACCATACCAATGTCCCATCCGGTAAATAGAGTTTTGTATGCGCTCCCATAGGCGCCTCTACAACCATATCTGCAAAGCTTTGCTTTACAGCCTGCTTTCCCTGCCAATACGCAGCAAATGGAATCATCAGAATCAGTACAACTGCCGCCGCCCGCATAAATGTCTTCCATGAGAAGCGGAACATCTGTTTTTGTTTCTTCTCAGCCCCGACAATACGTTGCTTGAATAAAGAAAATGCCTTGTCTTTATCAAACTGCACAGCAGTATCAGCAACTCCTGAAGAAAACCAAACCTCTAACTTATTCCGTACATATTTCCGATTAGACTCAGACTCCAAACTCCAACGTTTCAGTTCGGCAAAAGATTCTTTATCCATTTTTCCCGAAAGATATCGAGTTATCAATAAATCTATATCAGTATGTTCTTCCAGTTGCATAATTCCGTTGCTTTATATATAAGACAAAAAAATCAAGAATGAGGGTAGTCGAAATTTTATATTTTTTTCAAATATCCATAAAAATATAAATAATCAATAAATGCAAATAGTTGTCCAAACGCTTTTGAAGAAGAGATAAAGCATTTTTTATATGATACTTAACCGTATTGATGGAGATTCCCAACTCTAAAGCAATCTCTTCGTACTTTTTTTGTTCAAAACGACTTTTCTTAAATACGGTACGACATTCCACAGGCAGTTCTTCTATACTGCGGGTCAACTCATCTTCCAACTCCCGTTCGAGCAATACACCCAAGGGCTGATTCTCTTCCACAAAAACAGAATCAAGAAAATCCATATTTTCCGGTAACATAAAAGATGAGAAATGCAGTTCCTTACGATGACGCAAGGATTGCAATTCATTCAGACAACGATTACGTACAGCGCGCATCAGATAAGCACGGACAGAATACGTGATTTCTATCTCCCGACGATGCTCCCATAAATAAAATATAGCATCGTCCACCACCTCTTCCGAAAGAGCTGCATCATTCAATATCTGATTGGCAAAGCGGCAAAGCAGAACATAATGACGTTCATAAATGTACTTAAATGCTTCTTCATCCCCCCTACGTAAATGCTCAATAATTAATATGTCTTTCATAGCCGCCTCCATTTATAGGAGAGCAAAAGTAGTCAAACTTAGACAACTACACAATCATTAAGAAGATTTTTCAGAAGGACTAATAAGAATTAGCGTATAACATAGAATATTTTCCACAAAGAAAAATGGCATATGAAAATGACTAATTATAATCATTTCATATGCCATCTTATTTTTTAGAACATCTGCCGAATACTCCTGAAAAGGAAAGAAACTTCATCACAGATTACTATGAAAAAAGCTTCATCCAGCAAAGTGAAAAATATCCTTATTAATAGGAACGTGCAAATATCACGCGGCAAGCAGACGGCTTGCCCGTAACCATACATTTGCCCGGCTCCTTGTCGCCCGGTACGAAAGAATCGAACGGAATACAGCGGATAGTGGCTTTGGTCTCTTCCTTAATCTTCTCCTCGGTTTCGGTCGTTCCGTCCCAATGAGCCAAAATAAAGCCGCCTTCTTCAATCTTTTCCTTGAACTCGTCATAGCTGTCCACCGTAGTGATACGGCTGTTGCGATAATCCAATGCTTTCTTATAAATATTCGCCTGGATTTCCTCAAGCAGGTCTTTTACGTATTCCTCGATACCGTCGCAAGAGCGGGTTTCTTTCTCCAGCGTATCGCGGCGCATCACTTCCATTGTATTGTTCTCCAAGTCGCGGCCACCCATAACCAGGCGGACAGGTACACCTTTCACCTCGTAATCGGCAAACTTGAAGCCCGGACGTTTGTTGTCGGCATTGTCGTACTTCACGGAGATACCCATCGTTTTCAGTTTGGCTACGATGCCTGCCACCTTCTCGTCAATCTTAGCAAGCATTTCGGCATTCTTGTAGATAGGTACGATAACCACCTGTATCGGAGCCAAGTGCGGCGGAAGCACCAGACCGTTGTCATCGGAATGTGTCATGATAAGCGCACCCATCAAGCGGGTAGATACTCCCCAAGAAGTGGCCCATACGTATTCCAGTTTGTTTTCCTTGTTTACGAACTGCACGTCGAAAGCTTTGGCGAAGTTCTGTCCCAAGAAGTGTGAAGTACCACTCTGCAAAGCTTTGCCATCCTGCATCATCGCTTCAATGGTATAGGTGTTGAGAGCGCCGGCGAAGCGTTCGTTGGCCGACTTCACACCTTTGACAACGGGCACTGCCATGTATTTCTCGGCAAATTCGCTGTACACGTTCAGCATACGCACTGCTTCCTCTTCGGCTTCTTCGCGAGTGGCGTGAGCCGTGTGGCCTTCCTGCCACAAGAACTCTGCGGTACGCAGGAACAGACGGGTACGCATTTCCCAACGGAATACGTTTGCCCATTGGTTGCACAGGATAGGCAGGTCGCGGTAAGAGTTAATCCAGTTCTTATAGGTATTCCAAATGATGGTTTCCGAAGTAGGGCGGATGATAAGTTCCTCTTCCAGTTTTGCAGCGGGGTCCACCACTACGCCGCCGCCATTCGGGTCGTTCTTCAAACGATAGTGCGTCACTACAGCACACTCTTTGGCAAAGCCTTCCACGTGTTCCGCTTCGCGACTGAGGAATGATTTCGGAATAAGTAAGGGGAAATAAGCGTTTACGTGTCCTGTTTCCTTGAACATATCGTCCAACTGACGCTGCATCTTCTCCCAGATTGCGTATCCGTAAGGCTTGATTACCATACATCCGCGCACAGCCGACTGCTCTGCCAAATCGGCCTTCACCACCAACTCGTTGTACCACTGAGAATAATTCTCGCTACGTTTGGTAAGGTCTTTCAATTCTACTGCCATTCTATTTCGTTTTTAAAATTTAACCAATTTAAAAAAAGGCAGCCGCTGTGATGCAACTGCCTCATACTCAAAAGAGCGGCAAGCGAGGCTCGAACTCGTGACCCTCAGCTTGGGAAGCTGATGCTCTACCAACTGAGCTATTGCCGCAGGTTTCGTTTCCCTTTATTCTGAAAACATCGGCAAAGGTAATGAAATCTTTTAAAAAAGAAAAAACGAAACCGCTAAAAAAATACTCTATTCTTGCCACTGCCGCAGAAATCATGTACATTTGCTTTCATAAAAACTTCAAGCAAACCAATGAGACGAATCATACTTATTACCGGTGGAGCACGTTCGGGCAAAAGTACCTATGCGGAAAAGTTGGCGCTCAGCCTCTCGCCCAACCCCGTCTACCTCGCTACGGCACGTATATGGGATGAAGAATTCCGCAAACGGGTGATACACCATCAGGAAAGGCGCGGACCGGAATGGACAAACATAGAAGAAGATAAAGAGCTGAGCCGCCACTCGCTATCCAGACGCACCGTACTGATAGACTGCATAACGTTGTGGTGCACCAACTTCTTTTTCGACCTGGATGCCGATACAGACCGTTCCCTTGCCGCAGCCAAAGCCGAATTCGACCGCTTTACGGCACAGGATGCCACATTTATATTTGTCACCAACGAGATAGGTATGGGCGGCACATCCGAAAACGAAATACAACGGAAGTTTACGGATATGCAAGGCTGGATGAACCAGTATGTGGCTTCACGGGCAGATGAAGTGATTTTAATGGTGTCGGGGATTGCAACAAAAATTAAGTGTGAATAAGTACGGAATATAAGAATGAAGTATAAGGTATAAAATTATGAAGACATTTGATATAATAGGACCGGATGAAGCTATACGACCGGCACTGGTTGAGAAAATCAATAACCTGACCAAGCCGAAAGGGTCTTTGGGAATGCTGGAAAGCCTTGCGCTTCAGGTAGGGCTTATCCAGCAAAGCCTGACTCCCATTCTGCAACACCCTCAGAATATCATCTTTGCTGCCGATCATGGTATTGTAGAGGAAGGTGTCAGCCTCTCACCCAAAGAAATTACCTGGCAGCAAATCAGTAATTTCCTTCATGAGGGTGCCGGCGTCAATTTTCTATGCCGCCAGCACGGATTTGAATTAAAGATAGTGGATGCGGGAGTAGATTATGACCTGCCTTATGAAAAAGGCATCATCAATATGAAAGTGCGCAAAGGCACACGCAACTATCTGCACGAAGCTGCAATGACCGAAACGGAAATGGAACTTTGCCTGGAACGGGGTGCAGAAGTGGTGCGCCGTTGCCGCGAAGAAGGCAGTAACATACTCAGTTTCGGGGAAATGGGAATAGGCAACACATCCTCTTCTTCCCTATGGATGAGCTGCTTCACCGGCATTCCGCTAAAAGAATGCGTCGGTGCGGGAAGCGGACTGGACGATGCAGGCATCCGCCATAAGTACGAAGTGTTGAAACAGTCGTTGGACAACTACAAAGGAGACGGTTCGCCGCGTGACATCATCCGCTACTTCGGCGGCTTGGAAATGGTTATGGCAGTAGGCGCCATGCTGCAAGCCGCCGAGCTGAAAATGATTATTCTGGTAGACGGCTTCATCATGACAAACTGTATCCTTGCCGCCGCCAAGCTGTATCCCGAAGTGCTACATTATGCCGTATTCGGACATTGCGGAGATGAATGCGGGCATAAACTTGTGCTTGATTCATTAAATGCCAAACCGTTGCTGCACTTAGGATTAAGACTCGGAGAAGGCACGGGAGCTATCTGTGCATATCCCATTATAGAATCGGCTGTCCGCATGATTAATGAAATGGATAACTTCGCACACGCTTCCATCACCAAATACTTTTGAGAAGCCCCTCAAACGGCATCTTTAAGCAGAGAACCATTTTATAGATAACATATATAACTTTGTTGATAGTACCCATATTTTAATTTTATAGACAATACCTATATATAATGAACATACTGGCTGCATTTATCTTCTTCACCCGACTGCCCTTTTGGAAAATCAGGGAAGTACCCGCCGAATGTTTCAAGCATGTAGTACCCTACTGGCCGCTAACTGGCTGGCTGACGGGCGGCATCATGGCAGGCACTCTCTGGCTGACCGGACAGATACTGCCCGTATCCCTTGCCTGGATTATAGCCATCATCGCCCGCCTGTTTGTTACGGGATGCCTGCACGAAGACGGGTTAGCGGACTTTCTGGATGGGTTCGGCGGCGGCACCACCCGCGAGCGTACGCTTGCCATCATGAAAGATTCCCATATAGGAAGCTACGGAGTTATCGGACTGATATTCTATTTCCTGCTGCTGTTACAGATGCGCAATCTACCTCTGAATTTCCTTTGTATCCTTGTCTTCTGCGGCGACTGCTGGTGCAAGTTCTGCGCATCCCAACTCATTAACTGCCTGCCATACGCCCGAAAAGAAGAAGACAGCAAGGCTAAAGTCGTGTACAACCGCATGAGTCGCCAGGAATTGATATCCGCCTTCATCTGCGGATTGCTTCCTTTCGTCTTACTCCTGCCGGTAAAGATGTGGCCTGCCACCCTCTTCCCACTGCTCGCATTCGTACTGCTGTGCCGCCTTATGAAACGCCGCCTGCAAGGATATACGGGTGATTGCTGCGGAGCGGCTTTCCTGCTTTGCGAACTGGCATTCTACATAGGCAGCCTTGTATTGGTATATGTCTATGCAGGTTTTGGAATCGATTTCCTTACGGACTTTGTCTCGGTTCCCTTTTATTTTCACTAAACATTTAATCTGAAAAATTATGGAAGTTATACTTATTCGTCACACATCCGTCGATGTACCGTCCGGCGTATGCTACGGACAAACGGATGTTCCCCTGAAACCGACATTCGAACAGGAAGCGGCCGTTACCCAAGAGAACCTGAAAGCCTTTCGACCTTTCGACCATGTATATACCAGTCCGCTTACGCGTTGCGTACGCCTTGCCACCTATTGCGGCTATCCGGATGCAGAACGTGACAAACGGATTATGGAAATAAACTTCGGCAGTTGGGAAATGAAACCTTTCGACCGCAACGACGACCCGCGCCTACAGGAGTGGTATGCCGACTATTTGAATGTAGCGGCTACGGGCGGCGAGTCGTTCGCCATGCAGTACCGGCGTGTCAGCGACTTTCTCGATGAGCTGAAAGGAAAGCCCTACCAGCGGGTGGCCGTTTTTGCCCACGGCGGCGTCCTGATTTGCGCACAGATATATGCCGGCATCATCAAACCCGAAGAGGCATTCAGCGCACTGACACCCTATGGCGGTATCGTCAGGATTACCCTTTAGCACTCAGAAGAATGAGGGAATAACGTACATGCAGGTAGCGGTAGCAACAACAATGATTACCATTATCCATTCCACACTGCGGTTGATACGCACGGCAATCCTCATGTCTTCGGTTGTCAAAGGCCGTTCATTGTCGCCGATATAAGGTTTCCACACTTCCTCGCCAAAATAGTTGTGAGGACCACCGAAGCGGCAGTCCAATATTCCGGCAAGTGCCGCTTCCGGATAGCCGGAATTGGGACTGGCATGCTTGCTGCCGTATTTCCCCACAAAAAGCAGCAACGGGAATCTGCCGGAAACCGCCACCATGAGAAAAGCCGTCAGACGGGCGGGGATATAGTTGGCTACATCGTCCAGACGTGCCGCGAAACAGCCGAACCGACGATAGCGTTCATTCCTATACCCTATCATGGAGTCGAGTGTATTTATCATCTTATAGGCAAGCATCCCCGGCACACCCAGCAACATATACCAGAACAGCGGAGCGATTACGCCGTCGCTCAGGTTCTCTGCCAACGTCTCTAATGCCGCCGTACGTACTTCCTGTGCCGAAAGTCCGGAAGTGTCGCGCCCCACAATACGGGCTACCTGCTTCCTTCCCTCTTCCAACGAACGGTCTACAGCCTTAAACACCCCGCAGACTTCTCGCACCAGCGTAGTACCCGCAAGGCAATAAAAGATGAGCAGCACCTGCAAAGTCAAAAGCAGACCGGGAGAATAATGCGCTGCCCAACGCAGCAGGAACAATGTAAGCAGATAAACGCCTGCCACCAGTACCAACGACATGACAGCCCCTTTCAGAAAACGGGCATTCCCCCTATTCAGACGATGCTCACAGAACGAGATGGCCTTTCCGAAAGCCACCACAGGATGCGGCAGCCAGACAGGATCGCCCAACCAGTGGTCGAGCAGCCATGCCGTAAGCAGCGGCAGGTTCAGATTGAAAGCAATGCCTAAAAATATGATTATATCTTCCATAAAATGTTTATCACTCAGGTTCTACTATTACGCCGGCTCTACCCCGCCATAAATTCCTCTATCGCCGCCACCAGTCTGTCGTTCTCTTCCGGTGTCTGTGTGGCTATGCGGAAAAAGCGCTCGTCCAGCCCCGCAAAGTTGGACGCATCCCGAATGAGTATGCCATGCTCCCCGGCAAGATACTCTTTCAAGGCAGACGCCTTGCCCATGCGAAGCTGCACCAACATAAAATGTGTCTGCGTATCCCAAACGTCCAATCCGCCTACGGCTTTGAGCGCCTTGCCCAGACGCGCCGTCTCCTGCAAATAAGCAGCCACATCCAACGGTTCGGGCACATCGTTCTCCAACAGGAAAAGTCCTGCTTCAATGGCAAGCCGGTTGACCGACCACGGCATACGGTTGGTGCGCAGCCGCTCCAGCAAACCGGAGCTGCCCGTTACATATCCAAGCCGCAAACCGGGAATCGCATACCTTTTCGTCATGGAATGCAGCAGCAGTACATTCGGATACTCCGCCGCCTCTGCCGGAGAGAAAAGCGGACACAGCGTAAAGAACTCATAAGACTGGTCTATAATAAAACAAACCTGCGGATTATGTTCAATCAATCCGCGCATATATTCTTTATCGGCCACCGTTCCCGTGGGATTGTTGGGATTACAGAGCCACAGCATCCGCACATCGTCCGGCAGGCGATACCCGTCCTGCTCCTTCGGCAGTTGATAAAGCGAACTCACCCGGTGTCCGTGCATACGGCAGGCATCCGCATATTCGCTGAAAGTGGGTTGCAGGATAGCTGTATTCGTACCCCGGAAAGTCTGTGCAATAAGGTATATGGCCTCCGTTGCGCCATTCGTTACGCAAACAGCTCCGGACGGCAGCTGACAGCGGGAAGCCATACGGGCTTCCAACGTATAGGGTTCGGGTTCGGGGTAATTGCCTATCTCCCCGATACATTCGCAAAGATGAACTTTCAAACGGGAAAGATTCACTTTGTTGTACACGTTGGAACTGAAATTTGCCGTTATCGGGCGGCTGTATTTATAGGAATCGTCTCCGTGTCCGTCAATCATATTCTATCCGATTTTAATTGTTGTCCGTCAATATCTTGTAAATAAGCGGCAGATTGACATACTGCCGCACATGGTCGGCGAGTTTGTCGTACTGCTCTTCCTTAAACTGCCGGTAGTTGAACGTTTCCGCTGCTTCCGACAATTTACCGGCAAACGGTTCGAGCAGAAAGTCGATAAACTCCGGATTGTCGAGAATGCCGTGAATGTAAGTCCCCATGCACGTACGGTCCACGATATACCCGTCACATTGCCCGCTTTCCAACCGGTTCAGCGGAGAAGCGGACGCTCCCTCCACCGGTACGGTACTACCCATGTGAATCTCGTAGCCTTTTAGCTGAAAATGGGGCACTGAAGGTTGGTTGTTGAAAATAGAGGGGGAAGAGTTACCTTGCGGAACAGCGGCACGGCAGCTTTCAAGAAGTTGGAAGTTCACCTGCCGCGTCACCTTTTCTCCCGTCATTCGTGTACTTACAGGCAGCAGTCCAAGACCGGGCAACCGTTCTATCTCCCCTTCCACGTGGTCGGGGTCTAGCACTTCCTGCCCCATCAACTGATAGCCGCCGCAGATGCCCAACACGGCAGTTCCCTCACGATGGGCACGGATGACGGCTTGCGCCACTCCGTTGCGGCGCAATTCATAGAGGTCGGCAAGGGTACTCTTGCTGCCGGGCAGGATGATGATATCCGCCTTCGCCAGTTCGTCGGTGTTGTTGGTATAGAAAAGATGCACGCGCGGGTCGCGTTCCAGCACATTGAAATCCGTGAAGTTGCTGAGGTGGCGCAGCAGAACCACAGCTATATTCACCTTACCCTGCTCCGCCTGCAATGATTTGGTGGCAAGGGCAAGCGAATCCTCTTCCTCGATATAGATATCCTTATAATAAGGAACCACCCCGACCACCGGAATTCCGCAAAGCTCTTCCAGCATTTTGACGCCAGACTCGAAGAGACGTATATCTCCCCGGAATTTATTGATAAGAATACCTTTTACATGCTTGCGTTCTTCGGGAGTAAGCAGCATTACCGAACCGTACACACTGGCAAAGACCCCGCCACGGTCTATATCCGCTACCAGAATCACGTCCGCACCGGCATACATTGCCATCGGCAGATTCACGAGGTCTACCTCGCGCAGGTTGATTTCGGAGATGCTGCCCGCACCTTCCAATACGATGGGATTATATTTCTGCGCAAGGCGGTCATACGCCGCACATACTTCCCTGCGCAACTCCTCGCGTCCTTCCTTGCGGAAATAGTCGTATGCACCACGACTGCCGATAGGCTTACCGTTCAATACCACTTGCGAAGTCCGGTCCGACTGGGGTTTCAGCAGTAACGGATTCATGTCCGTATGGCACGGCACTCCGGCGGCTTCCGCCTGCACGGCCTGTGCACGTCCTATCTCCAGTCCTTCGGGAGTGGCATACGAGTTAAGCGCCATATTCTGCGCTTTGAAGGGAGCAGGCCGGTATCCGTCCTGCCTGAAAATGCGGCAAAAGGCAGCGGCTATAATGCTCTTGCCCACGTCGCTGCCGGTTCCGGCAAACATCAAAGGATGAAGTTTTTTCATTTGTCGAGCTAATATACGGCATCCGGCACGGTCTGTTTTACCGTTCTCCGTTTGCGGTATCGATTCTGTCATAAAAATATGTCTGGGGCGATGATAGGCATCCAGCACCGTCTGCAACTTACTCTCCAATTCTCTTACATCCACCTGTCCGGCAATCAGCAAGGTAAGCGCCTGCCCCAAACGCGGATCGGGAACAGAAGTAA
Source organism: Bacteroides sp. NSJ-48 (assembly GCF_014287405.1). NCBI lineage: Bacteria > Pseudomonadati > Bacteroidota > Bacteroidia > Bacteroidales > Bacteroidaceae > Bacteroides > Bacteroides sp. NSJ-48. The sequence continues at coordinate 106,307 of NZ_JACOOD010000001.1, forward strand.
CTACAAACGGTACAGGGATAAACGGCCGTAGTCTTTCCTCCATTTCCTCCGCCTGTATCTTGATTCCACCGCTATTGATAACGTTATCTTTCCGGCCTGCAATGGTAAAACTTCCATCGGGATAGATGCAGGCAATGTCATTAGTCTGCAAAACCTCCCCGCAAATCAGCGGAGCTTTAATAACCAGCGTACTTTCAGCGGATAAGGACAGTTCGACCGAGGGAAAAGGATAATAATGCTTGGAAGCGGTCTCTCCGTTCAGACGGCGCAATGCGATATGGGACAACGTTTCCGTCATGCCGTACGTAGAATAGACCGCCGTGGGAAGAACGCTTATTTCCGCCTCCAGACTGTCGTCCACCGCTCCGCCGCCGATAATCAGAATATCCGTCTGCTCCAACCGCGCCTTTTCTTCGGGAACACGGAGCGTGTTATAAACCTGCAAAGGAACCATCGCCGCAAATCTCAGCGGCTCTTCTATATCCGAAAGAGGATGGCCGGAAGCAGGACGCACTATCAGATTCAGCCCCGCAACCAGAGAACGCACCACCACCATCATAGCCCCTATATAACGAAGGTTCATACACAGCAAAGCGGTATCTCCCGCTTGCAGGTTCAGAAACTCGCAAGTGAGGCGGGCGCTCTGCATCATCCGGTCTTTGCGCACCACCAGCTCTTTCGGCGTGCCTGTGGAGCCCGACGTATGGACGGTGATAACCGGAGAGGCATCGAACCACTTCTCCAGAAAAAGATACAAATCCCACAAGGCGGGCGGACAGTTTTCCGCTCCCTCCGCCACCAACCGGGATATATCCCCGGCCGTATACTCCTTTCCTTGCAGCAGCAAACGCTGTCGTTGTCGGTCGAATATCATCGGATACCTTTAAATATCATCATTACAAAACCATAAACAATCTTTCCTCACCTCAAGAGGCATTTCCACGTTGTCCGTAAAAAGCAGTCCTGTACCCAGCCCTTGAGGCAGCGGATTATCGAAGGTGGCACACCATTGAGCTATTGCATTCAGGCCGATATTCGACTCCAGAGCCGAAGTAATCCACCAGCCGATATGCCGTTTTTCCGCTTCGGCAATCCACTCGTTGCCACCGCATATCCCGCCGTGCAGGGAAGGTTTGAGAACAATATACTGCGGATTGATTGCCGAAAGCAGCTTCCGCTTCCCTTCCGGCGTATTGCAGCCTATCAGTTCTTCATCCAAGGCTATCGGCAGCGGAGAGTCGGCAGCAAGACGCGCCATTTCCTCCCACTGCCCTGCACGGATGGGCTGTTCAATGGAGTGCAGCTCCAGTTCGGACAGGCGTTTCAGTTTCTCCATCGCATCAGCCGGAGAGAAAGCGCCGTTGGCATCCACACGCAACTCTATCTCCCTGGAAGAGAAATGTGCACGGATATGGCGAAGCAAGGCCAGTTCCTCCTCAAAGCCGATAGCGCCGATTTTCAGTTTGATGCAACGGAAACCGGCTGCCATTTTCTCCTCTATCCGGGAGAGCATCGTGTCAAAGTCGCCCATCCAGATAAGCCCGTTTATCGGAATCCCCGCCTTTCCTTGCGAGAAGTCCGTATCGTACAATGCCCAACTGCCCGTCAGGAGATGACGGAGCGCCGTTTCCAATCCGAACAGGATGGACGGATAGTCGCGCAAGGCATCCGCATCCAGTTCTCCCCCGCACTGTTCCAGCCGGCGGCAAGCCCCGGCAAGTATATCCTCGTAATCGGGAAGGTCGTCACAGCTCAATGCAGGCAGCGGGGCACACTCTCCTATTCCCGTCCTGCCCGGATAGTCGGGAGAGGTCAGATGAAGATACCACACTTTCCGGGTCGTATACACCCCGCGGGAAGTCCCCGCCGGCTGCTTGAAATGCAGCAACCGGGGGATAATCTCTATCTTGCAGTCCATTACGGGTGTCAGGGGAATTTGGGATACTGCTTGAAGTTAGGCTTGCGTTTCTCCAGAAATGCGTTCTTGCCTTCCTGGGCTTCATCCGTCAGATAATAGAGCAAGGTAGCGTCGCCTGCCAGTTCCTGAATGCCCGACTGTCCGTCCAGCTCCGCATTCAGCCCCGCCTTAATCATGCGCAAAGCCAGCGGACTGAGCTGCATCATCTCTTCCGCCCACTGCACATACTCGTCTTCCAGTTGCTCCAAAGGCACTACCTTGTTGACCAATCCCATTTCCAACGCTTCCTGCGCATTGTATTTCCGGCAAAGGAACCAGATTTCACGCGCTTTCTTCTGACCTACCACACGAGCCAGGTAAGATGCGCCGAATCCGGCATCGAAACTTCCCACACGGGGACCTGTCTGACCAAAGATAGCGTTCTCGGAAGCGATGGACAAGTCGCACACCACATGCAGCACGTGTCCGCCACCGATGGCAAAACCGTTTACGGCGGCAATCACTGGTTTCGGGATGCTGCGGATTTGCTTCTGCACGTCCAATACGCTCAAACGGGGAACGCCGTCCTTACCGATATACCCGCCGCGTCCTTTCACATTCTGGTCGCCTCCGGAGCAGAAAGCCTTGTCGCCCGCTCCGGTAATGACAATCACATCGATATCCGCTTCCTCACGGCAGATGCGCAAGGCATCGCTCATTTCGGCGGTAGTGGTCGGAGTAAACGCATTGCGGTAGCGTTCGCGATTGATGGTGATACGGGCAATTCCGTTATAGTATTCAAAAAGAATATCTTCATATTCCCGGATGGTTGTCCATTCTCTTTTTGTCTGCATAATCTGTATTCTATTTTAATTGATGATAATAATTCTTCAACATACGGGTGTCTTCGTCCTTGTCGGTAAACACTTCCAGCAAGACGGGGCGCTCCGCCGCCTCCGGACTGGTGAAGGGCTTCATGGCCTCAGCCAACTGTCCGCCGTTCTCCGCACGCAGGTAAAGGAATCCCCGCTCTTCCGCCCAGCCTTTGGCCGAAGTCTTGTGAACCGCTGTGATAAACTTATGCGAAGACTCCGACATATCAAGCCCCGGCAATGTATGAAAGATTTCTCCGCCGCCGTTATTCAGTAAAAGGATGCGCAGGTTGGGACCGATATTGGCATTCCACAACGCATTCATATCGTAAAAGAAGCTCAAATCTCCGATAGCAACGAAGTTTAGCTTGTCAGATGCCGCCGCATACCCCACAGCCGTGGAAAGCGAACCTTCGATGCCGCTGGTTCCCCGGTTGCAGCAAACCTCTACGGTGGGCGAAACGGCATACAACTGGGCATAACGCACCACCGAACTGTTTGCCAGATGCAGTACCGATGCTTCCGGCAAGGACTTTATCAACGCCCCCACTGCCGCCATCTCCGAATAAGCGAACTCCGGTTCGGGAACAGCCTTGCAGTAGTCTTCCCAGATGCGGGGATATTCGGGCGTGCGGGTTTCGAGCAGGCCCGCTATCTTTTCCAGAAACTCAAACGGGTCCATTTCTATAACAGTGGTCAAGGAGCCGTAAAGGTCGGTCACCTCGCCATCCGGCGACACATGCCAATGCTCTTTGGGCGGATGTCGGCGAAGGTACTTTTTCAACCGTTTGGATACGATATGCCCTCCATAAGTAATCAGCAGTTCGGGAGCCATCTGGTCCATTTTCTCTTCGGGCATGGCATAGAGCGCCGCATCGAAATTCTTTACGGGAATACCCGGAACCGTCCGGTTGCCGATATGCTCCGTCAGCCATGCAAAATGTTTATACAGCAGTTTGGTATACCGCTTTTCAAACAGGTAGATAAGGTTCATCTGCCCCACCACAATCATCCGCTTCCGGTATTTGTTCATGCGGTCGATGAGTTCGTTATAATCGCGGTCGTAGACGTTCAGCCCCTGATAGCGGGTGATGACACGCACTTGGGGCAACGACTCCGTCGTGAAATTGAACAAAGGCTCGGAAACGGGCACATTGATATGTACCGGTCCTTTTCCGTGATGGTTGGTTTCCAGCAGGGCCTCGTTTATCAGTCGGTTGCAGAACCACTCATCCTCCTCCGTATGAATTTCGGGAAGGTTGACGGATTTCTTGACCAGCGACCGGAACACCTCCGGCTGCGGAAGCGTCTGTCCGTCCATCTGCCCTATCCAAGCAGCCGGGCGGTCGGCGGAGATGACTATCAAGGGAACTTTCTGATAAAAGGCCTCCGCCACGGCAGGGTGGAGATTCAGCAAGGCGGTTCCCGAAGTACAGCACACCGCAACGGGCTTGCCGCTATTCAAAGCCAGGCCGAGGGCGAAATACCCCGCACTCCGCTCATCCGTCATTGCATGGCAAACAAAGCCCGGGTGATTGGACAAAGTATGCACGATGGGGGCATTACGGCTGCCCGGGCACAACACGACCCTAGTAATTCCGTACGCCTCAAGAAGCGCTGCCAGTTGGAGTATATTCTTTTTGTCTGTATACATGGTTCAGTGATTAAAGATTAGCAATTTATGGATTATAGGGACATGCTTACCAACCGTTTCATGGTCTGCAACTTCTTTTCCGTTTCCAGCCATTCGTCATTCAACTCCGAAGAAGCCAGCAGTCCGCCGCCGGCATAGAAAGACAACTGCCCGTTTTCGATGTGCATACACCGCAGGTTCACGTACAAATCCGTCTTGCCGTCAGGGTCGAGCCACCCGATGAAACCAGAATAATAACGGCGGTCATACCCTTCGTTGTCCAGTATAAAGCGGTATGCCTCCTCTTTCGGCAGACCGCACACGGCAGGGGTCGGATGCAGAAGCTCCAGAAGACTTCCCAAACGGTTGTTATCTTTCAAGGTAAAACGAAAACTTGTTTTCAGGTGCGACAGCGCTCCGGCATAAGCGGGATACGGACCGCTCTCCGTGGGATGAATGCCCGATGACAGGAGTTGCCGACGGATATAAGACACTACATAGTCCTGCTCCTGCCGGTTCTTCTCGCCCCATTCCTGCGGCAGTCTGCCATCCTGCAAAGGCAGGGTTCCCGCCAATGCTACAGTATTCCACTCGTTTTTCTCTCCGGACAGAATAATCTCGGGGGTACTCCCCATCCAGATACCTGTCCGGGGTGTATAGCATAAGTATATATAAGAATGGATATAATGCTTGCATGCCGCACGGAACACTGCCGAGGGCGAGAAACCCGGGCACTGCCCGATGACGGATTTGCGGGAAAGGACCAATTTATCAAACCGCTTGCTGCGCAAAGCTTCCGTAAATGTCCGGAAGCATGCTTCGTACTCTTCCGTGCAAGTTTCCGAAAATGTTTCCCGGTCTTGACGCAACCGGAAAGCTTCCAGCTCCTCTTCCGTGTACTCGCCAAGCGGCAAAGGCTGTCCCCACCGCTCCGGCTGTATCAGCACAACCGGACACGACTCGCTCACCCGGAACGGCGCAATGACGAAACCGCGTGCCCCGTCCAAGTCCTTGAGGTCATACAACAGACGGACGCTTCCCGACACTTGTGTCAGCAAACGGGGAGTGTCCTCACCGGGAATACGATAAACGGCAAAAGGCTGTTCCTGCCGAATCAAGGTATCGATAGCTGTCAGATTACTTATTTCTTTGTCAATCATCTTCTTTTGTAAAAGCATAAAACCACTTGCAGAGTTCAGGTACGCTGCATGGTTTTAATTCGGATGACAAAGATACAAAATCCTTTTTATAGAGATAGAAAGCGAAAGTATCTTTCCTTATGTATTTTCATTGAGTTACAAAAAGTGCCGTCCATAAGATTCTATGAACAGCACTTTCTATATGTTTCCCACCATAATCGGGAGTAATGACAGATGGCATTATGCAGCCATCCCGAACAGTTCTATGCAGCTACCCTGCACAAGGCTATGCAGTCATACTGCACAGTACTGTGCAGCGTGGCTGCATACCAACTCTTGTTTATCCGAGAGGATTTTCTTCTTCACCGCCGGACGAACCGCCTCCGCCTTCGGGCGCTTTGCCGATATAAATGGTTTTGGCGGCGCTATGCGGGGTTTTCAGTAATTTAGAACCGGAACCGGAGAATTGCGTCGTCACTTTCAGTTCATACGTGCCGTCGGCAAGGCCTGCGGGGATGATGAATGTCAGCCGGGACGGGTCGTTCACGACGTAAAGGTCTTCCGTTATTTTTGTTTCCGTACCGGAAGAATCGGTCAGTGTAATACCTACCGAGGGGTCTGTACCGGCTATTTTCAGCTTACCGCCCGTGAGGGTGAAAGCTCGTCCTGCAGTGGCACTGGCATCCTGTGCACGGGTGGCAGCATCCTGCACGCCTGTAACAAACATTGCCGAACCCTTCTCGCCGATGATGCCTACGGTAGTATTCTTTATTGCCTGACGCAAATCCGCCCCTACATTGAAATTCACTACGATAGAGTTCTTTGCAGGATTCCATTGCGAGTTTTCAACGATACCACGAAAGCTGACACTGGCGTAATAAAGCCCTGTATTCACACTGTAGCCACTCATGAGCAGGCGTTTGATTACACGTTTTTCCAACTCGAACACGTGCTTGATGGTTTCCTCGCGCAAGCCTGAGTCTTCGGCTTTCATCTCGGCGATGATGCGCGCCTCGTTTGCGCTGCCGATGTTGACGGGGACAAGAATCATATCTTCCTTATTATCCACCGTAACGGTATTGTCGGCCAACTGACCATTGATTTGATACTTAATATTTTCTGCCATAATTTTGATTTGTTTTATGGGATTAGTAAAAACTCTTTTTTTCTCCGAATAATGCCGACCGAAAAGGACAGGCGATTATGGTTGCACAGTCAAGTCCGCAACCAGTGCTTTGAAATAATTTTTCCAGCTGTCGTATGCCGATGATGCAGCGGGAAGGACAAACAACCGACACTGCTCTTTGATAGTGCCCTTATCATGACTGAAAGTAGTGGCGGTAATAGTCGGTGCAGTTGTAGCATAGCTCTGTATGCCTATCAGTTCCGAACAGTTGTGAAACACATTATCTCCCAGAGCAGTAACCGTTGCAGGTAGGGAGATTCCGGTCAGTGCCGTACCGGCAAACGCCCAATCTCCTATCGTTGCAGTCTGTTCGGAAAGTACAACGCCATTTAATTTGGTACATCCGTTAAAGGCATATTTCGGTACGACGGTAACACCTTCCGGCAAGCATACACGTGTAATGCCGGTACAATTCTGAAAAGCACATTCTCCAAGCGTAGTCAGGCTGGCAGGCAGATTGTAAGGGTTATCTTGATTTACTTCTTCCAAGGCCAAAGCGTAACATTTATCAAACGCGTTGACACCTATACGGGTTATATTATCGTGGAAACCTACGGAATGAAGAACGGTGCAACCATAGAACGTATCATCCGCTATGGAGGTCACCCCGGCAGGAATCCTTATGTTCCGGAGCGAAGTACAACGGTTAAAAGCCGCCTCACCTATTGAGGTAATGCCGTCGTGCCAGTTCACATGTTCCAGATACTTGCAGTCCTGAAAAGTCCATTTAGGAATGCTTGTCACAGTAGAGGGTATGCTGACGGAACGGATGCCGCATCCGTAGAAAGTGCTTTCAGACAAAGATTGTACACCTTCGTGCAAGACAACACTCTGCAGGTTTCCGCAGTTCTCGAACACCCAGCGCCCCAATGTTTCCACACTTCCCGGAATATCAATCAACGACAAGGAGACACAATTTCTAAAAGCACAATTACCTACTGTTTTCAGTTTTTCGGACAGGATGACCTCACGCAGGTTACTACATCCTTCAAAGGCATATTCGGTGATTGTTTCAGCATTGCCGGTATCGACATAATCCAATGCCCGGCAATTGAGGAATGCAGATTTACCGATGGTAACAAGGCTTGCGGGAAGCATCACTTCTTTCAATGTTGTATTAGGCTGATAACCGTCATCCGGATGAAAGCCCAATCCCCAACCGGGAAGGGTAACCATATCCGTCATGGAGAGGTCGAGCACTTCGAGCTTGGTAAGGGTATTGCGGATATAGGCAAGGTCGGTAGCATCCACACTGCCTTTTATGGCAAGTGCAGTCATCTCCGCATCGGTGGCTACACTGCTCAGATTTCCGGCGGTAGAGGTTACAGCAGCAACAACGGAATACTTAATGGGACGTGTAACGGTTGTCTCCATACCTTTCTTATCTACCAACGTCACTTTCAGAATAGCGGTATCGGAAAGCTTTACATGTTTTGGCGGAGTAAGCATAACTTTGGAACTGTTGGGAATAATCATTCCGTCATCACCAAAAGCCGGTTGGGTTATGTCCACCTTCCAAACACCGTTCGTACCGGCAGAAGCACGGGTTTGTATATCCGTCCCCGTACCGTTATCGTTGGTGACGGTAGCTGCAATGGATGTATAATCACCGGATTTCAAGGTAGCGGGAAACAGCAATGGAATATCCAGGCTGGAAGCGGTACAATATAATACATCGTAACCGTCGAGTCCGATGGTGACGGCATTGCTTCGGGGCAGTGTAATGGTCGTTGTTCCATCGGCAAGCGTAAAGACCACGTAATCACCATGTGAAGTATCCACCGCAGCAATTACGGAAGTTTCGCAAAGAATGGTTACCGGCTCTGCCTGGGCAAAAGTGATGAGGTAACCGGGTACTCCTTCCACGGTAGTGGGTACTACCGAAAGGATGTAATCACGGTTTTGCAAAGCTTCGGTCAAGGTCTGCAAGGCTTTCACCTGGTCTGTGACTTCGGCAATCTGTGTACGGATACCGGTGTCATCGTACTCGTTATCACATCCGGACATTGCTACTGTCAGAAAGAACAACAGTGCATAAAATTTAGTCTTCATCATGTTAATTGTCTTTTAATTAATAAATATGGGAATTGATTGTAGATTACTTATCAAGTAACGGCCGGCAAACGAAAAGAAGACTGTGCAGTTCATGGAATCCACACATGAACCAACCGTTGCCACCGCTATAATTCCTGTCTTTCAACCATCGAAGTTCCGGCTCCGCTTTTACATCCGAAGCGGGGAAAGGGGGGCGTATATCTTATACGGAATACGAACGGGGCAATATATATATTATAAGGTGGGATTTACGGGTTTCGGGACTAAATACAAGATTTAATTAAACTTTCTCTAACAATTGATTGGCATTTGGTAAAAATTAGCATATATTTACGACGTAAACGATACCGTTACTTGATAAGTAATTCCGGCTTATAATCCTGCCCTATACCCTGTTTCATTTTTCCATTTACATTTTCTAACGGAAGCTATCAGTTGCCTGTTTGCCTTATCGACCAGCTCATTGCCGAAAGGCTTGAGATAGGTTTCCGTCACCCGCAGGGACGAATGCCCCAAAGCCTGACTAATAATTCCTACCGGTTGTCCGCTATGGAAAGCAAGTGTAGCCCATGTGTGTCGGGCCGTGTATGAGCTGACCCGTACACCGGGCAGCAAACGGCTCATCACCTGCTCCAGTTTGCGATTGAAATGCCGAAGGGCATCCTGATAATTGCGGTACGACAGCCAGCCGTCCCGTATCCCCGCATCGAGTATTGGGAAAAGGTAGGGCGAAGCGGAATGCCTGTCGGCGTACTTCGCTATCAGCGCAAGAGCCTCACGGGGAATGCGTACCGTTATCGGCTTGTCCGTCTTATGGCGGCTATAGGTTATCCTGCCATCCTGCATATCGCGCTTGCGCAAATGGGCAAGGTCTATGAAAGGCATGCCGCGGAGCAAGAACATCAGCAGGAAATAAGCAAGTACCGCCTGCTGCTGCGGAGAAAGACCGGAAAGGTCGGCTGCCAGCAACTGTTCCATCTGGCGGGCAGTGAGCGCACGCTTGGTCTGCGACACCACACCGGTATAGACATCATCGAAGAGTCGCGGATTGTGTTCCGCCGTGCCGGGCGGCATCCAACGGTTGTAAACGGCACGCAAAGTACGCATGTAGGTGGATATGGTGTTCTGCGTCAGTTTACGGAACAGCATCCACTGTTCGTACTCTTTCAGGCGACCGGGTGTGAAGACTTCCTCCATCAGCATGGAGCACTCCTCCTCCCCGCTGCAGGAGAAGCGGATGAAGGAACGGAGCGTACAGGCATAAATATGTACTGCCGGCGGCTTCCTGTCACGCCTTAGTTCTTCAATCACTCTCATCATGTAGGCAGACAAATCCGTTGTGCCCACATCTTTTGTTTCTACTTCATTCATAAATCTGCTTTATTAGTTTTTTACGCAATATACGAACGAACAATCTTTCGCAAAGAGTGTTTGAAAGACTATTATTCCAACCTAAACGAAAAACTTAATATATGAAACAAATCTTACTCATCATCTTCTTGGGAGCAAGTGTTTCCGCAACAGCGCAAATCCTCTCCCTGAGCTTCGATGATGCCCTTCGGCAGATGCAGCAGGGAAACCGCAGCCTGAAGATAGCCGACAAGGGCATCGAAGCCGCACGGACGGAACGTGACAAGCTAAACGCCCTTTGGTATCCGAGCCTGCAAGGTGCGGGCACATTCGTACACCTGTCCGAAAAGATAGAAGTGAAGCAACCGCTCTCGCAATTTACCGACCCTGCCAAAGACTTTGTCCACAACCTCGTACCGGACGACCAATTTATCAGCAGTATCCTCGACCAGATAGGCAGCCACACCCTCGCCTTTCCGCTCGCACCCCGCAACCTCAGCACGGTAGGCCTGACCGCCGAATGGATTGTGTTTTCCGGCGGAAAGCGCATCCGTGCCGGCAAGATAGGAAATGCAATGATTGACATCGCCCGCGAGAACCGCGAACAGACAGACGCCACGCAGCGTGTCCTCTTGGCGGAAAGCTATTTCGGACTGCGCCTGGCACAAGAAGTGGTGCGTGTACGCCAAGACACCTACAACAGCCTGAAACGTCATTATGAAAATGCCTTGAAACTGGAAGCCGCCGGAATGATAGACAAAGCCGGACGCCTCTTTGCGCAAGTGAACATGGACGAAGCGCAACGCTCGCTGGAAGCCTCACAAAAGGAAGCAGCCGTTCTGCAAAACGCTTTGCGAACATTGCTCAACATAAGGGATACTTGCAGCATACAACCCGTTTCCCCGCTTTTCATAAACGCCGTGCTACCTGCAAAAGAGGAGTTCCTGCAAACCATGCAAACCGAGAACTATACCGTCAACCAATTGCAGTTGCAATCGCATATAGCCAAACAACAGCTCCGTATCGAACAGAGCGGCTACCTGCCGGACATCGCCGTATTCGGCAAGCAGACGCTATATGCCCACGGCATCCAAAGCAACCTCATCCCCCGCACCATGATAGGAGTAGGATTCACCTGGAATCTCTTTGACGGTCTGGCACGGGAGAAACGGATACGCCAATCCAAGATAGCCCAACAGACCCTCTCCATAGGGCAGGAAAAAGCCAAAGACGATTTAAGTATGGGTATCGACAAACTCTACACGCAGATGCAGAAAGCACAAGATAACGTTCGTGCCCTGAACACAACCATCGAACTGAGCGAAGAGTTAGTGCGCATCCGCAAGAAATCGTTCACCGAGGGCATGGCAACAAGTACCGAAGTAATAGATTCAGAAACGATGCTGGCAACCGTACGCGTGGCCCGACTGGCAGCCTATTACGAGTATGACGTGGCGTTGATGAATCTGCTGGCGCTTTGCGGCACACCGGAAGAATTCGGAAAACTTAGTAAATTGAGAATTAAAAAATGAATATCAGCAACAAAAACATCAGCATCGCATTCATCGTCGTATTAATCGTTACCGTAGGAGTATCGGTTATCGGAATGTCACTTATGAGCCGGCAGCCAATGGTGCTGCAAGGGCAGGTAGAAGCCACGGAGATACGCATCAGCGGAAAACTGCCGGGGCGTGTAGATTCTTTCCTCGTACAAGAGGGAGATTGGGTAAAAGCGGGTGACACGCTCGTTGTCATCAACAGTCCCACTATCGAAGCCAAATACCGTCAGGTAAATGCTTTGGAACAAGTGGCGCAGGAACAGAACAAAAAGATTGATGCCGGAACGCGCAGGCAGATTATCGCCACAGCCTTGCAGCTTTGGAATAAGACGCAAAGCGACCTGACGCTTGCCCAAACCACCTATCAGCGCATCCTCACCCTTTATAAGGACAGCGTAGTTACTTCGCAACGAAAGGACGAAGTAGAAGCCATGTACAAAGCCGCACAAGCTGCCGAACGCGCGGCATACCAGCAATATCAAATGGCTGTGGACGGCGCGCAAAGCGAAGACCGCGCAGCCGCACGTAGCCTTGTAGATGCCGCACGCAGCACGGTGGATGAAGTTTCCGCCCTTCTTGTGGACTCCAGGCTCACTGCTCCCGAAGACGGACAGATAGCCACTATCTTCCCCAAGCGCGGCGAGCTGGTGGCTCCGGGCACGCCTATCATGAGCCTGGTGGTGATGAGCGATGCACACGTAGTCCTGAACATCCGGGAAGACCTGATGCCACAGTTCAAAATGGGCGGCACTTTCAAAGCGGACATTCCTGCCCTCGGCAAGAAAGACATAGAGTTCCGCATCTATTACATCAGTCCGCTGGGAAGTTTCGCCACTTGGAAATCGACCAAGCAGACAGGCAGTTACGATATGCAGACGTTCGAGATACATGCACGACCTGTACAAGCGGTGGAAGGGCTTAGACCGGGAATGTCGGCAATCGTAAATAAAGTATAAAAAGGAAAGAAGGGAAACCGGACATTTTTTTTTAGACATAAGAACAAAAGAACATATTCTTGATTATAACATATGCTAATGTTTTCTTATTTGTTCTTTTGTTCTTATGTCTAAAAAATCCGTCATCACCCTATTTGAAAAAAGTCTGTCATTACCCAAATAGATACCGTTCAGAGTTGAAGTGCCAATCATCTCACCATACAAATTTCCTATTATGAATTTATTATATAATGTCCTTTTCCGCGAATATCACCGTATCACCTCACGCCGTCTCTATTTCGGCGTGTGCATCCTCCTGCCCTTGTTCTGCCTGTTCTTTATGGCTACCATTTTCGGAAACGGACAGATGGAGAATATTCCTATCGGCATTGTAGACCAAGATAATACGGCAGCCTCACGTACCATAGCACGGCGCATTGCCGCCACACCTACTTTCCGGGTTACGGAGCACTTTACGGACGAAGCCTCTGCACGGCAGGCATTGCAACGGAAGGAGATATACGGCTACTTGTCCATCCCGCCGCAGTTTGAGCAGAAAACAGTCAGCGGGACGGGTGCAACGCTGACTTACTATTACCATTACGCCCTTCTTTCGGTAGGAAGCGAACTGATGGCAGCATTTGAAACCACACTCGCCCCCGTAGCACTGTCGCCCATCGTTGTACAGGCTGAAGCATTGGGTGTGGGGCAGGAACAGATACAGACGTTCCTTCTTCCGGTGGAAGCCAATACGCATCCGCTTTATAATCCGGATATGGATTACTCTATCTATCTGAGCCAGCCGTTTTTCTTCGTTCTGTTCCAGATACTGATTCTACTTGTAACGGTGTATGCCATAGGCAGCGAATTCAAGTTCGGGACAACGCAAGAATGGATGGGAGCTGCCACACCCGCAGGAAAAGACCCGGCCAATCTGCGGAATGCCGATATGCTGACTGCCGTCGCAGGAAAGCTGTTACCCTACACCGTTATGTTCTCCGTTATAGGCATACTGGCAAACTACGTGTTGTTCGGACTGATGAACATACCGTTTCAAGGCAGCTTGTGGCTGATGAACATCGTAACGATACTGTTTATCATGGCTACGCAGGCATTGGCGGTGCTGATATTCTCTATCTTTCCCAAGATAGCCTATATCATCAGCGTGGTGTCAATGGTAGGCTCTTTGGGAGCTACACTGTCGGGAGTGACATTTCCGGTAACAGCAATGTATGCACCGATGCATGCGGCGTCCTACCTGTTTCCGGTACGGCACTTCACCGAAGCGGCACAGGCTATGATTTATTTCGATGCGGGGTTTGCTTATTTCTGGCAATCGGTGGCTGTACTACTGGTATTCCTGCTGCTGGCCATACTGATTCTGCCTTTATTGAAGTGGTGGATACTGAGGATGAAGGAAAGCGAAGAAACTCTCCATATCGGAGACAAAGCATTGTCCGGCATTGCAGCGACCGATATACAGTCCGGTATATCATCCGGTACATCGCCCGGCACGGAAGCATCCCTGAGCAATGTCATCCGCCACGAATGGAAAGCCATTGCCACCAATCCCGCCATCCTGTTGGTGCTGGCAGGAGGAATCTTCCTTTATGGCTTACTCTACAACTATATGTATGCTCCCAACCTGGTACGCAAAGCACCAGTTGCCGTAGTAGACCTCTCCCACTCCGCACTCAGCCGGGAGTACGTACGATGGCTGGATGCCGCCCCGCAGACTTCGGTCTATGCCCAAACGCCCAATATCCTCGAAGCCCGCAAGTGGATGAAAAAAGGCGAGGTTACCGGTATACTCTACATCCCTTCCGACTTCGAGACGCGTGTAGCGCGCGGCGAGACTTCCGTATTCACCCTGTATGCCGCCACGGACGCATTCCTCAACTTCAAGGGATTGCAAGAAGCAAGCTCGCGCGTGATGCTTGCCGTAAACGATGCCCACCGGCGTGCCGGAACAGTATTCCTGCCGCCGCAAGGTCTGTTGGCCGTTGCGTCGTCCACTCCCGTCAGCGTATCGGGAACGGCCCTTTACAATTATACCGAAGGATACGGTTCTTACCTGATTCCCGCCGTAATGATTGTCATCATCTTCCAGACAATGCTGATGGTGATTGCCATGCTTACCGGTGAAGAAGCGGAACAGCGGCGGAAAGGCATTTACAGCATGAGAGCCCGTTCCCTGAAAAATATGCTGTGCATCGTATCGGGAAGAACCTTCGTATATGTAATGCTGTATGTTGTGTTCTCCATGTTCCTATTGGGACTGCTGCCGCATATTTTCAGCATTCCCAATATAGGAAGCGGTTGGGACATTGTCACTATGATGATTCCTTTCCTGCTTGCCACGAGTTTCTTTGCACTTGCCGTGTCCCGCTGGTTTACCGACTCCGAAGCCCCACTGCTGATGATAGCCTTCTTTTCTGTGGGTTACATCTTCCTTTCCGGCGTGTCTTACCCGCTGGAACTGATGCCCTGGTACTGGCAAGCGGCGCATTACGTCTTCCCTGTGGCCCCCGCAGTACTCGCTTTCGTAAAATTAAATTCAATGGGCGGCAGCCTTGCCGACATCTGGCCTCAGATGCTGACGCTGTGGATACAAGTAATCATATACGGTGCGTGGGCGGTGTACACTACAAGGAGAGTCTATAAACGAAGTAACATAAAGACAGGTGATATAGAGGCATAAAAAAAGGCTATCTATCCCAGACAGCCAATCTTCTTGTTAACCTTAAATCTAATACTATGAAAAACACATTGCAAATATACGGACATTTCGGGAATCTCCAAATTATCGGAGGGCTGTAGTCCTACTTATAACATGGTTTAATAGGAATACGCTGTTGTTAACAAATCAGCACCCGGGAATTAAGAAAAACTTACAGTCTTTTCCTCTTATAAGTAAATTCCTGCCATTTCTCTTCCGGCCAATCCTGCCGCTGCATCTCCGTACGCGCCATGACAAAGAAGAGATCTGACAGACGGTTCACAAAACGCAAAATATCCTCATTCAGCAGAGCTTGGCGATGCAACGTCCATAAGCGTCGCTCGGCACGCCTTGCCACTGTGCGGGCAAAATGCAGTTGCGCAGAAACAGGCGTACCGCCCGGCAGAAGAAAATAGCCGTTCTCCTTCAGTCCGGCAGTCATGGCATCCATTTCCTGTTCGCAGCGTACGGTCAGTTCGGCAGCAGAAAGAAAATTGGGGTTCAACACGCCATCGGGCGTAGCTACATGGCTCATCACTACCATCAGTTCTCTTTGAATGGTATGCAGCAGTTCCTGCCAATTGTCTTCGGCAGGAAGCATGGAACGTACGATTCCTATTACGGCATTCAGTTCGTCCAGACAGCCGTTTGCCTCGATGCGAATATCATCTTTGGGAACACGCGCTCCGCCATGAATGCCGGTGGTTCCTTTGTCTCCCATACGGGTATATACTTTTTTCATCTTTCAGCGTATGCTTATTCAAATAACCTCATTATATCCGTTTCACCCCAATAAAGATGCGTGTAACTTGCTATCGTATTCTTGTAGCGGAATACGGGCGTGTTCACCGGTTGCCCTTTGGCATTATACACCTGCACGACGGTAGGCGGCATATACAGCTCTTTCTTACTGTCATCGGGAGCCGTCCCCGACTTGCCGAACTGCGTATAATGAAACTCGTGCCCCCGCAAACGCTGCCCCTTATAGTCGAAGCTGCGATACCCCAATGTCAGTTTTCGATATTCACTCTCATTGGAGATATAAAAAGGAAACACACCCGCCATTCTGTCGAACCCGCTGCCGCCACTCTCATGCTCCCGTTTGTCATAACCTATGGCATACGATAGGTAAATCATCCCGCCGCACTCCGCCAGCGTCTTTCCGCCGCGCTCTATATACTCCCGAACGGATTCTTTTACCTGACGGGCTCCGGCAAGCGTCACGGAATGTTTTTCTGGATACCCGCCCGGCAAGTACAACAAATCGGTGTCCTGCGCTATGGGGACATCCTTTTCCGGATCGAAGAAAGAGACATTGCCCATTCCGCGCAACATCTCCAGATGTTCTTCATAAATGAAAGAGAAAGACTCCTCGTTACGTGCCACCAAGATACGCAGGTTGCCCGGTTTCCTACCGCCGACAAACTCCTTATCCCTTTCCCGCGTTTCCCGCAACGGAACCGCCGTCTTCGCCAGCAGCAGTTTCCAATCCACGCATTGCTCCAATAACCTTGTCAGAGTACCGATGGCATCCGTGCCTTTGGATCGACTGAAATCAAGTCCCAAATAACGTGATTCCTGCTCCAGCACTTTCTCCTTTGGAAGATACCCCAGACAGGTTATGCCTATCTCGGCACACACTTCCCTGAGCATTTCATAATGGCGGGGCGACCCTACACGATTGAATATCACCCCCGCAATCCGTACATCCGGACGAAAATGGATGAATCCCGACAGCAAAGGAGCCATTGAATAAGCGGCAGACTTGGCATCCACCACCAGCACGACTGGAAGTTGCAACAACTGAGCTATCTCCGCCGAAGAGCCCCGGTCGCGATCATATCCGTCAAACATTCCCATCATCCCTTCCACAATGCAGACATCCGCAGAAACGGCATGACGTGCATAGAGTTCACACACATGTTCACCGGAAGCCATAAATGTATCCAGATTAATGGATGCACGTCCGCATACAGCCGCATGATATTTGGTATCGATATAATCCGGACCGCATTTAAAAGGCTGTACCGCCAATCCTTTTTGTGTCAGCAAAGCCATTAGTCCGCGGCTTACGGTGGTCTTTCCACTACCCGATGTGGGGGCTGCTATGAGAAACTGAGAAACGTGACGCATGTTATTTAGGTATAAGGTATGAAGTATAAAAGGGTTGTTATGGATTTTGTCGGACAAAGGTAATAATATATCCGGTAAAAGTCTTATCTTAGCTGCCAAATATAAAAAACGCTATGATAACCGAAGAACTTAAAAAACTTTACATCACACATACCGGGCACGAACCCGAATCCATCGACGAACTTCCCTCTTCCGGCTCAAACCGCCGCTATTTCCGCCTCAAAGGTACGCCTACGCTGATAGGGGTAAGCGGCGAATCCGTTGAGGAAAACCGTGCCTTTCTCTATATGGCAGAGCATTTCCGCGGAAAAGGATTGCCCGTGCCCGAAGTGTTTATCCGTTCCGAAGACGATATTTACTATTTGCAGGAAGATTTGGGAGATACGCTTCTGTTCAACGCCATCGAAAAAGGACGCAAGACAAGCGTATTCGATGAAGAGGAGAAGCAATTGCTTCGTAAGACCATGCGCCTGCTACCCGCCGTGCAATTTGCCGGAGCCGACGGCATGGACTTCTCCTACTGCTACCCGCAGGCTGAGTTCAACAGCCGTAGCATTCTGTGGGATTTGAACTACTTCAAGTATTGTTTCCTCAAGGCAACGGGCATGGACTTTCAGGAAGACCGCCTGGAAGATGATTTCCAGAAAATGGCAGACGTGCTTCTCCGCAGCAGTTCCGCTACTTTCATGTATCGCGACTTCCAAAGCCGCAACGTGATGATTAAGGATGGCGAACCCTGGCTTATCGACTTTCAGGGCGGACGTAAAGGGCCTGTCTACTACGACGTGGCTTCGTTCCTGTGGCAAGCCAAGGCCAATTATCCCGACAGCCTGCGCCAAGAACTTCTGAAAGAATACATCGAAGCCCTGCGCAAATACCAGCCGGTGGATGAGAGCTATTTCTATGCCCAACTCCGTCATTTCGTACTGTTCCGCACCATGCAGGTATTGGGCGCATACGGCTTCCGCGGTTACTTCGAGAAGAAGCCCCACTTCATCCAAAGCGTGCCTTTCGCCATTGAAAACCTGCGCCAGCTGTTGCAGGAGCCTTACCCCGAATATCCGTATCTCTGTAAAGTTCTGCACAGGCTGACCGAACTGAAACAATTCACCGACGACCTGCAAAAGCGTCGTCTGGTAGTAAAAGTCACCAGTTTCGCCTATAAAAAAGGTATCCCCGAAGATTCTTCCGGCAACGGCGGCGGTTTCGTATTCGACTGCCGTGCCGTAAACAACCCTGGCAAATACGAACGTTACAAGCCTTTCACCGGCCTCGACGAGCCCGTTGTCCGCTTCCTTGAAGAGGATGGGGAAATCGCCGTATTCCTCGAACACGTATATGGTCTGGTAGATGCATCCGTGAAACGGTATATGGAACGGGGATTTACCAACCTGTCCGTATGTTTCGGCTGTACAGGCGGCCAACACCGCTCCGTATATTCGGCCCAACACCTTGCCGAACACCTCAACAAGAAGTTCGGCGTACAAGTGAACCTGATACACAGAGAACAGAACATAGAACAGAATTTTAGCGCGAAACAGTAATACCGCCCGTCATCCTATTATTTTATGAAAGCAATGATATTTGCCGCCGGACTGGGAACCCGCCTTCGTCCGCTGACAGACCACACCCCCAAAGCACTCATCTCCGTAGCCGGAAAACCGATGCTGGAACGGGTGATTTTACGGCTGAAAGAAGCCGGATTCAATGACATTACGGTCAATATCCACCACTTTGGAGAACAGATTATCGAGTTTCTCCGCGCCAATAACGATTTCGGCATCACTATCCACCTCAGTGACGAACGGGATATGCTGCTCGACACCGGTGGCGGGATAAAGAAAGCGCGTCCGTTCCTGGACGGCAACGAACCGTTCCTGGTGCACAATGCCGACATCCTTTCCGACATCAATCTTGCAGAGCTTTACCGGCATCATCGGGAAAGCAATGCAGAGGCTACACTGCTCGTCAGTCAACGGCAGACATCACGCTACCTGCTGCTGGACGATGCCAACCGCCTGCACGGCTGGATAAACAAATCCACCGGTGAAACCAAGCCCGAAGGATTCTCTTTCCAAGAAAGGCAATACAAGGAAATGGCTTTCGGTGGCATTCACGTCATATCCCCTTCCCTTTTCCGCTATATGGAAAGGGGACAATGGGAAGGGAAGTTCTCCATTATTCCTTTTTATCTATCCGTGTGCGAAACGGTCTGCATACAGGGCTATCCGCTTCAGGACCTCCGTTGGTTCGACATCGGCAAGCCGGAAACACTTGCAAAAGCAGAGGAATACTACCGATAGAAAGACAAAATGAAGAAAAAAGAAAATAATCAAGAAGAAAAAGCTGAATAATATATAAAAAGTATTTATCTTTATCCCCGGAATTGGCAATCGGGAAGGCATATCTGCCTGCCGATGCAAGGGAATCCGGTGCAAAACCGGAGCTGTACCTGCAGCTGTAATCCTCAATAAAAGATGTTTGTATCCGCAAAAGCCACTGTCGCGGCAACGCGATGGGAAGGCAATACAAGCAGAGGAGAGCCAGAATACCTACCAACTTCCATAACTTGAGCACTGAGCTTCCAGGATTAGAAGCGATGTCCCCTATACTGATACGATAGGATTCCTATTTTACTCTTTCGGGCCATTACCTTTCGCACACAGAAGCGAAGTGCCGTTTTGTTTTATCAACGAAAAATCGGTAGACGATGAAGCACAAGTATTGGCTTGAAACGGTACTGCTGTGCGGTGTGATGCAATCCGCCCCGGCACAAAGTATCCTTAAAAACAAAGATGAGAAAGAACTCTCGTTACTGCTCAACGAAGTAGTGGTAACAGGTACGGGAACCGAGCACTACCTGAAAGACGCCCCCGTACAGACAGAGGTGCTCATGGGAAAAGCGCTGGAGCAATATCAGGCGCGCAACATAGACGACCTTCTCAGCGGGCTCAGCCCTTCCCTCACCTTCCATGACGGCGACATGGGCAGCCATATCCAGCTCAACGGGCTGAACAACGACTATATCCTCATCATGATAAACGGCAAGCGCATGAACGGGGACATCGGCGGACAAAACGACCTCAACCAACTGAATCCCGCCAACATAGAGCGCATCGAAATCGTGAAAGGCGCCGCTTCTTCGCTTTACGGCAGCGATGCCATTGCCGGAGTCATCAATATCATTACCAAACGGAGCAGAGAGAAAATGGAACTCACCAGCACCACCCGTGTGGGCGAGCATGGCGATGTACGGCAAAGCGCCAGCTTCGGCTTCGGCTACGGCAAACTGAAATCGGTGACCGGTATCAACTTCCGGCACACCGACGGCTGGCGCAATACGGATATGCAATGGGATCAGAACCAACTGAAGCCCGGTTCCACCATGCTTACCGTAAACCGTTCCAGCAACTACACTCTTTCCGAGAATCTGGAATGGCAGGTAAGCAGAAAACTGAACCTCACCGCCGAAGGAACGTACTACGAACGTTGGGTGATGCGTACGCACGGCCCGTGGAAGTACCTGCCCAACGACTTCTACTACCGCAACTATACTTTTGCCGCCGGAAGCAGGTACAAGCTGAACGGGCGCAACTACCTCACCGCCGACCTCTCTTACGGTCGCTACGGTTACTTCTACGACTATAAGTTGAAAGACATCACCGACTACTTCAAAGACGGCGACCGCATCACCTACTACCCCGGCCAGCGTATCAAGCAGAGCATACAGCAACAAGTGCTGGCGCAGGTAAAAGGTATCTTTTACTTCGGCGACCGGCACATCCTCAATACCGGCATAGAGTACCAATACAACCGTCTGGAATCGCCCCACCACATAGCAGGCGACATCGCTTCCGTCTATACGCTCGCCGCCTATGCGCAGGAAGAGTGGACTGCCACAAGCAACCTTATACTGACTGCCGGCGTACGCGGCACGCAACACAAGGAAACCGGACTGAACCTCAGCCCCAAAGTGTCCGCACTCTACAAAGCCGGCAACTTCAACCTGCGCGCTTCTTATGCCATGGGCTTCAAGGCGCCTACCATCAAAGAGCTTTATTATGAACACACAGGCAGCATCGGCGGCAGCTCCCTCACCGCCTATCATGGCAATACAGACCTCAAGGCGCAAACCTCACAATACACTTCTATCAGCGTGGAGTATGCAGGAAGCAGGTTCCAGGCGAGCCTGACTGGATATGCCAACTTCATCCGCAACATGATAGAGCTGGTAGAGATAAAAGTCACCCCCGAAGAAAAGCTCCTCGAAATAGAGAAAAGCAAGAAATACACCAACCTCACGAAAGCCCGCATCTATGGCATGGACTTCACCTTCAACTACCGCCCCACGAAAGACATCATGCTGGGCGGTGGGTACAGCTATGCCGATCCGAAAGCGCAGTATGCTGCCGATACGGGCGATAACTACATGAAGTACCTCTACATCGACGCCACATCCAACCATAATGCCACGCTCAACGCCACCTGGCAGCACACGTGGCGCTGTTACCGCCTCGGCTTGGGAGTGTACGGCCGATACCAGTCGACCCGCCACTACGTCAACGACAACGATGCCGACGGCTTCCAGACATGGCGCATCAACACCGCCCATACCCTGATGAAGATGCGGCACTGGACGCTGACAATGAACATAGGTGTAGACAACCTCTTCAACTACGTAGACCGCACTCCTTTCGGACGTAACCGGGCTACCAGCACGCCGGGAAGGAATTTCTACGCATCGGCGCTTATAAAGTTCAAGAACGGGGGCGGGGCAAAATAGAGAAAAACATCTTTTTTATTAATCAATTTACAAACAAAGTATGAAAAATTTCAAGTTTTATCTGGTGGCGGCTCTCGTAGCAGCCACAACTTGCACAGGATTCACCTCCTGTAGCGATGACGACGATGCGGAAAGTACCGTAAACCCTGCAACCAGGGTAGTAGCCGAAACCAAGAAGTATGACACCGCCATCCTACTCTGTACTTTCGGAAGCACTTATAATGAGTCATTGGACGTTTACAACGAAATCATCGCCGACTTCCGGAAGCAGTTCCCTCAAACAGACATCTATATGTCTTTCACCTCACGTACCTGCATCGGCCGTGCAGAGGCTTCTACCGGCGAAGCGCGCTACAAACTGGACCAATGGCTGAAAGCCATCGGCGATGCAGGATATACACGCGTAGCCGTACAGTCGCTTCACGTCATTCCCGGCGAGGAATACCTCTCTCTGATGAATACCGATATCAAGAAAAACTTTATGATTGACTGGTATCCGCACATCGATGTGCTGAAAGGCGCCAACCTGCTCTCTACCGATAATGATACGGACGAAGTGGCACAAGTTCTTTACAACCACTACAAAGACAAACTGGCCGAAAAGAAGAACATCGTTCTCCTGATGGGGCACGGTAACCCTGATGTGAACTACAATGCCAACACCAAATACTCCGAAGTCCAAACCGCCTTGCATGCTCTTGCCACAAACAAGAATATCTTCGTAGGTACTGTAGACTATGGAGAAATGCTTTTCTGGCCGAAAGAAGAGGAAGAGAAAGCGGCAGATCGCATCCCGGTAGTACCTGCCGCCCAAATGATAACCGACTATCCCGGCTGCATCTACTCGCAAGTGATGAAGTACTGCCAGGACAATAACCTGGAGCCGAATGAAGTAAACGTGTACCTCGCTCCTTTCATGTCCATCGCCGGCGACCATGCCCACAACGACCTATGGGGCATCGAAGCGATAGCCGAGAACAAAGGCTTGGATAAAGTGGAACTCAATACCAACGAGTACAGTTGGCGCGAACGTTTGGAGAAAGCAGGTTTCAAGGTAGACAGAACATTTGAAGCCCATCCCGTAGGCCAGGCCGATGCCGATCACGGTATCAAAGACGGCTGCGGTATCAAGGCTCTGGGCAGCTATCCCGAAATCCGCGCCATCTGGGTGAATCACCTGAAAGAGCAATGGGATGCCGATGCCTGGGAAAACGGTGAAGGGTATCAGCCCGAAGCGTAACATTTATCCTCCATTTTTTTAATTCAATAAAGGAACAAAGGAGAGGAAAGGCTGAGACAGAAAAAACATGCGGGTATTTCTCATTTTTCAGAAAGCTATTACATATTACACTAATAATTAAACTAAAAGCACAAAGAACACCCAAACATTTTAAGATTCATTTTAGGGGTCACTTCCTTATCGACCCCTAAAATGAATCTTTTACCTAAAGACATTCAGATAAAAATAACCGACAGTACACCTCTTGTTATCCGTCTTATAAGCTGGAAATATTCATCCCATGAGACCGGGCAAACCATTCCGCGAGATGAAAAAAATCCATCCCGCAAAACAAAGCAAATCCGTAATGCAAAGCAAATCACTCCGTAAGACCGGTTGCATTATCCCGCCCTTTCCTTTATCAATTAAAAATAAACCGCTATATTTGTCACCGCTTAGGTGATACACTCCGTTGTTCCAACGAGTTGTATAAAAGGGAATCCGGTGCGAAACCGGAACAGTGCCCGCTACTGTAAAGTCACTTTGCTCCGCCTGCTTGTTGCAGAAACGGAGCATACGGAAAACATTTTTCAAAACAATGCCACTGTCTTACAGACGGCTGTTGGTGAGAGCGAACATCAGTTTGAGCCATCGCAGACCGGAGACGGGAAGGTGTGGTTTTCCGCAGGGCTGAGTCAGGAAACCTGCCTGAGCAATTACACAGTCAACGCCTTCCCGGGGTCAGGAAGACAAGTATTAATCTTACATTTTTCAATAAATGAAAACCAACTATTTATTGGCAGCCATACTGTGCTGTCTGACACCCCTGCTCCATGCCCAAACCGCATTGAGCGGAAAGGTGGTGAGCGCCGACACGAACGAGCCTCTTGCAGGGGTAAATATCCGCGTAGACAACAGTCTGACGGGATGCACCACCAACGGAAAAGGAGAATTTATCATCGACAATCTGCCCGACGGACAACACACGCTGCGCTTCTCCTACATCGGCTTCACCCCCAAAAAATACACCGCGGACGGACAAGGAGAAAACATCCTTGTAAAGCTGAAAGAGAGTTACAGCAACCTCAGCCAGGTGGTAGTGACCGGAACCGGTACGCACCGCCGCATGACGGACAGCCCCGTTCCCGTATCCGTAATCACAGCCAAAGAAATAGGCAGCGCCAACGTATCTACGCTGGAAGAAGCGCTGGTGAAGCTAACGCCCAATATCTCTTCCTACACCAACGGCATGGGCACTACCATGAGCCTGAACGGCATCAACGAGGACTACATACTGATATTGGAAAACGGCAGACGTCTGGCCGGTGAAGACCGCTACACACGCATCAACGTGGCCAATATCAAGCGCATCGAGATACTGAACGGCGCGGCATCCGCCCTGTACGGAAGCGATGCCATAGGCGGTGTTATCAACATCATCACGGACGACGCCCGAAACACCGTGAACGTATCCAGCTACACTCACTACTCCGGTGAGGGACGACTGACGGAGAGCGTCAATGCCGATGTCAATGCAGGCAAGTTCTCCTCTTATACTTCCTACCAGCGCCGTCAGGCAGGAAGCTGGCAGAACAACAACATTGACGAGAACGGCTACGAAACGGGACGCCCTACTTCCGTAGGCTTCTACTCCAACACCGTAAACCAGCGTTTCGTATTCAATGCCACAGACAAACTGTCGTTCTACGCGCGCGGTACTTATTATGATAACAAAACCCGCCGTCCGCAGGACGCCACCTACTATGCCAAAAGCAAAGGCCAGTTCGTGCAGAAAGATGCCTATACCTACAATCTGAAACACGAGACCTATACCTATGGCGCCGGCATGAAGTACATGATAAACCGTTCGGCTTACATCGATGCAGAGTTCTATTCGGACAATTACTCGTCGGACTATATGTACTTCAAGAAGTCGGGCAGCTATCTGCCGGGCGACCGGGTGACCCGCAAACAAGTGCGATACTACAACGGAAACATCAAGGGTATTTTCCGTCTGGGCAGCCGCAACAAACTGTCTGCCGGCGTAGAATACGTAAACGAGGGGCTGGAGAGCGAATCGGACAACATCGACTCCCGCCACATGTACACCCTCGCTTTCTACGCACAGGATGAAATAAAGCTGCCCCTGAACCTGCAAGCCGTACTGGGCATACGCTACATCTACAACGAGAACTTCAAGAACTACGCCACCCCAAACGTGTCGCTGATGTACAAACTCGGCGGACTGAACCTGCGCGCCGCCTACGCGGCAGGCTTCCGCACGCCTACCTTGTCGCAACTTTACGCCACCGACGAATCCAAGACCAGCAACCGCTACACCACGGGTAACGCCGACTTGAAGCCTGAAAAGAACAACTTCTACTCACTGAATGCAGAATACAACTACCGCCGGATTTCCGTGTCCGTCACCGGATTCATTAACGACATCCGCGACATGATAAACTATCGCACCCTCTCCGACCAAGAGATACACGACATGGGGCTGGACGACAAGCACGCCGCTTTCGACGAGATACGCCAGCGCGACAACGTGGACAAAGCCAAAACCAAAGGCCTCAGTCTGAATGCGAGCCTGAATCTGGGTGCAGGCTTCAGGGCAGGCGGCGGATACACGTACATGAACACCGAAGCCAAGCAGTTGCAAGCCGACGGCAGCTACAAAGTGTCGCCCATAGACAAAAGCATCAGGCACATGGGAAACATCAACGGCCAGTGGGAACATACCTGGAGCTTCTACCGCTTGAACGTAAACGTACATGGACACCTGCAAGGCGAACGCTACTCGCAAACATACGGCTACGCCCCCAAATTCCAGCAATGGGACTTGAATACCCGCCACACCTTCAACCTGCAATCCGTGGTTCTGGAACCGGGCGTAGGTATCGAGAATATCTTCGACAAGAAAGATGACCGCCCCTGGAACAATAACTTCTCTACGCTCAGCCCGGGACGCTCGGTATACGTGAGTTTGTCGGTACGGTTTAAGAAATAAGAAAACAGCAATCATTTTTACAAAACAGTAATTACTTTTATTTATGAAAACATCTCTCCTTTCCCTGCTTCTT
This sequence comes from Bacteroides sp. NSJ-48, assembly GCF_014287405.1. Classification (NCBI taxonomy): domain Bacteria; kingdom Pseudomonadati; phylum Bacteroidota; class Bacteroidia; order Bacteroidales; family Bacteroidaceae; genus Bacteroides; species Bacteroides sp. NSJ-48. Next base: position 132,873 of record NZ_JACOOD010000001.1, read on the forward strand.
GCCATTTCTCTTTTCTGCTCCGCTCACGAAGGGGGAAACTTCGTGCCGAGCGATATGCTTGCAAGCATGAAACCTGGCGAAAAGGCCGCATTGCTTATGGTACACTTCGGCACGACGCACGATGATACACGCGCGCAGACAATTGACGCCATCAATGCCCAAGCACGCAAGACTTTTCCCGACCTGGAATTTCGCGAAGCTTATACTTCGCGCATCATTATACGCCGCCTTAAGGCGCGCGGCGTTGTCAAAAATACCCCGCTGGATGCGCTACTCCAACTACGTGGAGAGGGTTATACACACATTATCGTGCAAAGTACCAATATCATTGACGGTGTGGAAATGGAGTCGCTCCGCCGTGATGTGGAAAGCGTACTGCCTTTCTTCAAGGAGATACGCGTAGGTACTCCCCTACTCTATTCAGTGGAAGATGCGGAAAAAGTAACTGATATTTTAGGACAACGCCTCAATGCTTCGGTGCAGCAGAGTGCAAAGAAAAAGGGTAAAGAACACTTTGTATTGGTAGGGCATGGCACTTATACGCCTGGTACTGCTACATACAGTCAGATGGACTATATGCTGAAAGTAGCCGGATTCGGTAACTTCCATGTGGGGACCATCGAAGGCTATCCCACCTTTGAAACCATGTTGGCACAACTGAAAGCGGCCAAAGCAAAGAGTGTGACACTCGTTCCTTTTATGTTTGTAGCCGGTGACCACGCCAAAAACGATATTGCCGGAGAATGGCGGGAGATGCTTGAAAAAGAAGGTTATACCGTTCATGTGCGCATGGAAGGTTTAGGGCAAATCCCTGAAATACAAAAGATATTCGTAGACCATATCCGTTTCGGACTGAAGCACCGCACACAGGGCATCATGGAAAAGAAAGCGGCATATGCGGCAGGGGAAAAAAACGAGTGAGAAAGTCACCTTTTCATGCCATAATGTGATAAATAGAATGTATCTTTGTGAACTGCAAGCGTAACACTTACCATGCTCTGCAGAACAGACAGCAATAAGTCAGATAGCGAATGAAACAACCCAAAATAATCGTCGCCGGCATCGGTCCGGGCAATGAGCAAGACATAACACCCGCTGTTGTTGCCGCTTTACAGGAAGCGGATGCAGTGGTGGGCTATAAATACTATTTCCGCTTTGTCACTCCGTACCTGCGCCCCGGTACGGAATGTATAGATACAGGGATGAAACGCGAACGTATCCGCGCCGAGCAAGCTTTCGAGCTGGCGGAGCAGGGAAAAACGGTGTGCGTCATCAGTTCGGGCGATGCAGGGATTTACGGTATGACGCCGCTTGTGTATGAAATGAAGCGGGAGCGGAACAGCAACGCAGAGATTATTTCCCTACCCGGTATCAGCGCATTCCAGAAAGCGGCTTCCCTGCTGGGAGCTCCTGTGGGACATGACTTCTGCGTTATCTCCCTCTCAGACCTGATGACCCCGTGGGAACGTATCGAGAAACGTATCATTGCCGCAGCCGCAGCCGATTTCGTGACAGCCGTCTACAATCCCAAAAGTGAAGGCCGTTATTGGCAACTTTACCGGCTGAAAGAGTTGTTCCTGCAAGAAGGACGTTCACCACAGACCCCCGTAGGCTATGTACGCCAGGCAGGGCGTCCCGAACAGGAAGTGCACATAACGACGCTGGAAGAGTTCGACCCCGAAAAGACGGATATGTTTACCGTAGTACTGATAGGCAACTCGCAATCGTACGAATGGAACGGTACGATGATTACTCCGCGGGGATATTACCGGGAAGAGGTTGCGACCGGGAATACCCAGTATGGAGCTAGTAAAGGGCAGGACATCATGATACGGAGCTTCCGCACCATCGAGAAAGAGCTCAGGAACCGGGACATTCCCCTCGACCATAAATGGGCGTTGCTACACGCCATCCACACCACCGCAGATTTTGAAATGGAAAAGCTGTTGCACACAGACGAAAAAGCAGTGGAAACACTATATCAAGGTATCATCGGGAAACGCATACGGACCATCGTTACAGACGTGACAATGGCTGCCAGCGGCATTCGTAAAGGAGCTTTGGAACGTTTGGGCGTAAAGGTGAAATGCTATCTCGGCGATCCCCGTACCGCAGCAATGGCAACGGAGAAAGGCATCACCCGCACACAAGCGGGCACACGCCTTGCCGTTGAAGACCATCCAGACGCCCTTTTTGTATTCGGCAACGCTCCGACAGCGTTAATGGAACTATGCGATCTTATACGCAAAGGGAAAGCGCATCCGGCTGGGATTATCGCCGCTCCGGTGGGCTTCGTACACGTACAGGAGTCCAAGCATATGACAAAGCCTTTCACCGCCATCCCGAAAATAATTGTAGAAGGACGCAAAGGCGGAAGCAACCTTGCTGCAACATTAGTAAACGCCGTTTTGTGCTACAATGATGCGGAACAGTTACGACCGGGACGGGACGTGTGAAACAACGATTAAGAATTAACGATTAGTGGTAAGCGAATGGTTATGCAACGAAAATTTATCATTATAGGAACGGACGATAACCGGACGCCTTTCTTTCCGCCGGAAGTGTTGGAACACATACGGCACGGGAAAGTATTTTCGGGGGGAGTGCGGCACAAAGAGATTGTCGGAAACTTGTTGCCGGATGATGCGGAATGGATTTCCATTACCGTACCATTGAACAACGTATTCTCACAATATGAGAAAGTGTTCAGCAGTGACGGATACGGACAAACGGATACCGTCCCCCGGCAAATTATCGTTTTCGCTTCGGGCGACCCGCTGTTCTTCGGCTTTGCCAATACGGTGAAACGGAAATTGCCGGATGCTGAAATCAAGCTATACCCCTCTTTCAATTCTCTCCAAACATTAGCACACCGCCTCGTAATGCCTTATGACGATATGCGAACCGTTTCGCTGACGGGACGTCCCTGGCATGAATTCGACCGCGCCCTGATTGAACGCGCTCCCAAGATAGGCATCCTTACCGACCGGGAACATACGCCCGCCACAATCGCAGCCCGCATGCTGGAATACGGATACGACTGTTACACCATGTATGTAGGCGAGCATCTCGGCAACCCCGAAAAAGAACGCATCCGCCACATGACACTACAGGAAGCAACGCAAGGCGGATTCGAGCATCCCAACAATCTGTTGCTTTGCGCCACCTCTTTTCCCGAAGCCCGCCCTTTTGGTATCCCCGACGAACAATTCGCACATTTGGACGGACGTACCCGTATGATAACCAAAGCACCTATCCGCCTGCTTACGTTACAAGCGCTGGAATTGAACCGCCGCCGTGTATTCTGGGATATCGGTTTCTGCACCGGGTCGGTTTCCATTGAAGCCCGGCTGCAATTCCCTCACCTCACGGTCGTTTCCTTTGAGGTACGTGCCGAGGGCGAAGAACTGATGAACATCAACAGCCGCCGCTTCGGTACGCCGGGCATTACGGCAATCACAGGCGATTTCCTGCAAACGGCTACCGATACTCTCCCCCGTCCCGATGCCGTCTTCATAGGCGGGCACGGCGGACATCTGCCGGAAATGCTGATGAAGATAAAGGAAGCGTTACAACCCGGCGGCTGTATCGTTTTTAACTCCGTATCGGCAGACAGTAAAAAAGCATTCATGGAAGGAGCCGGAGCAGCCGGCCTGATACTGCATCCGTCAGCACACATCGCACTGAATGATTATAACCCTATTGAAATCATGAAAGCAACACTTTCATAAAATAGCAAGACAAGATATATCCATTATAAAAACAAATAACCTGTATGAAAACAGAAACGTCCCACATAAAGACGGCCATCATGCTCGTTTCGGAAACCGGAATGGCTTCCGCCCGGCTGTTGCTCAAAGAATTTCCCGAAGCGGAGATTTTCACTCCCCGCTATGAAAGCGGATGTATGCACATCGAATCGACCGGCAGTTTCACTGTCAAGAATTTCAATCGTTACGACGCGTTTATCTTTATCGGAGCCTTGGGCATCTGCGTACGCTCCATCGCCCCTTGCGTGAAGGACAAGTACACAGACCCTGCCGTAATTTGCGTGGACAGCATAGGTAAGCATGCCATTTCCGTCCTTTCCGGACATATCGGCGAAGCCAACGAACTGACCGAAGCAGTGGCCGGTGCATTGGGAGCTGAGCCCGTGATAACCACTCAAAGCGACCTTACCGGACTGTGGGCATTGGACAAACTGCCCCAACGCTTCGACTGGTCTCCGACCATCTGTGTGAGCCCTTCCACCCACCTGCTGGCAGGGCTTACCCAAACTCCCGATGACCAGATGAAGACGTGCATGAACGAGGCTATCAGCCTTTTTGTTACCGGACAGCCCACCGCATTGCTATTGGAAATCCGCGACAAAGGAACCGACTGGATGGAAGCGAACCTTCCCCCTCACGTAGAGGTGTTCTATCAGATGAAAGACATCAAATTATCCCGCTTCAAGCTGGTACTGATCGTCTCTCCGCGGATACATTACATAAAGGACATACCATCCATCTGCTATGTGCCGCGCGTGGTGCACGTCGGCATCGGACTTGCCCGGCAGGCAAGCCCCACGAGAAAAGTTGTAAAAGGCATTATAGAAAAGCTGGAAGAGTACAACATCTCCCCGCAATCCATCATAACCATATCTACGATTAACGTCAAGCGTGACGAACCGGTAGTGAAATCGCTCCAAAAGGAATACGAAGTCTTCTTTTATACGGCCGAAGAACTGGCGACAATGGATGTGCCCCACCCCAGCAAAACAGTGATGAAGCACATGGGTACGCCCAGTGTAAGTGAGGCAGCCGCATTGCTGTCCTCCGGAAATAACCAACTGATAATGCCGAAACGCAAAGGCGAGAACTATACGGTAGCCGCCACCCTGGACATCTGCGCCCAGCGCCGGGGGCACATCGAGATTGTAGGTGCAGGTCCCGGCGACCCTGACCTTATCTCCGTGCGAGGACGGGCGATGCTGGAAAAGGCAGACCTCATCCTCTATGCAGGCAGCCTCGTGCCCCGCGAACTGACACTTTGCGCCAAACCGGGCGCAACAGTCCGCAGCTCCGCTTCCATGGATTTGGAAGAACAGTTTGCACTGATGAAAGAGTTCTACGACCAAGGAAAGTTCATCGTACGCCTGCATACGGGTGACCCCTGCATCTATGGTGCGATACAGGAACAGATGAACTACTTCGACCGATACGGCATGAGTTATCATATCACTCCGGGCATATCTTCTTTCCAGGCAGCAGCGGCGGCTTTAAAGTCGCAGTTCACCATCCCGGAGAAAGTACAGAGCATCATACTGACCCGCGGTGAAGGACGGACACCCATGCCCGAACGGGAAAAATTACATCTCATGGCACGCTCGCAAAGCACCATGTGCATCTTCCTTAGCGCAAGCATTGCAGAACAAGTGCAGGCGGAACTTCTGCAGGAGTATCCCGAAACAACCCCCGTAGCCGTATGCTATCACCTCACCTGGCCGGACGAACGCATCTTCCGGGGAGAGCTGAAAGACCTTGCACGGATAGTAAAAGAAAATAACCTGACCCTGACAACCATGATTGTCGTAGGCGAGGCTATCGGCAATCGCAAAGGACTGTCGCGACTGTATGCACACGAATTCAAACACTTATTCAGAAAATAAAAAATGATATTAGTATTAGGCGGTACAACCGAAGGACGCATAGCCGTCCAAACACTTGAGGAAGCTGGAAAGCCCTTCTATTATTCAACCAAGGGCAATGAACAAGAAGTTCCTCTGCATAACGGCATCCGCCTGCAAGGTGGCATGGATAAAGATAGTCTGGAGTCTTTCTGCCGTAAAGAGAACATCTCGCTGCTGATAGACGCAGCGCACCCTTTTGCCGAAGAGCTGCACAGGAACGTCAGTGAAACTGCTGACATACTTCAGATTCCGGTCATCCGTTATGAACGCATTTACCCCCGTATAGAGAATAATGAAGGCATTGTATGGTGCGACAATTATGAAGACGCTATCCGCCAAATTAAAAAGGAAGAAGTCTATATAATACTGGCACTGACGGGAGTAAACAGCATAAGCAAACTGAAAGCGCTATGGATGGAAAGCAGCCGTTGCTATTTCCGTATTCTCGACCGTGAAAGTTCGCGCGAATCAGCGAGAAACCAGGGATTCCCCGAAGAATATTTACGTTACTACCATACCGGAGAAGACGAACGCCTATTGATGCAGCAAATACGCCCCGAAGCTGTCATCCTCAAAGAGAGCGGTGCTTCCGGCGGATTTTCCGAAAAACTAAAAGCAGCTCAGGAACTGGGCATTCGCATCTTTGTAATAAAGCGCCCGCCGCTTCACCCCAACTTCTTGTCCGTAAACGGGAAATACGGCCTACGTAGAACGGTAGAGCAATACTATCCCGGCTTCTACCCCCTGCGCAGCGGACTCACTACGGGAACATGCGCAGCAGCCGCAGCTGCGGCTGCGATATGGGATATATTCAACATTCAGGGAACTCCCCGTCCCCCGGAGTTTGCAGTAATCCTACCCAACGGAGAATTGATAGATGTTCCTGTAGAGCCGCAGCAGAGATATCCCCGTTCCAGTTCCATAAACAACAATTGGATAGTGGAGTCGGAAGCCAGCGTCATAAAAGACGCCGGAGATGACCCCGACATTACCAATGGAATGCGGATAAAGGCGGATATCATTCTTCCGATCGATATAGATGAAAACAACGATGAAACATCGCAAAAAGATTTTAATATCATCATTGCCGGCGGAGAAGGAATAGGCATCGTCACCATGCCGGGATTAGGATTGGAATTGGGAGCGCCTGCCATTAACCCCACGCCACGCAAGATGATAGAAGACAATGTAAGGATGTACCTCGACTACGTCGGCATGCCTAAAATGAGCGACCCCATTGTTGTGACCATCTCCGTACCCGGCGGAGAGGAAATAGCCAAGCGTACTTTCAATCCGCGTCTGGGCATAGAAGGGGGAATATCCATCATCGGCACATCAGGCATTGTAAAGCCGTTTTCCAGCGAAGCTTTTATAAGTTCCATCCGAAAGTCGATGGAAGTGGCATGCGCCACAGGCAGCCCGCGTATAGTTATCAGCTCCGGAGCAAAGAGCGAACGGTACATCAAGGCTTATTATCCCGAACTGCCAGCACAGGCCTTTGTCCATTACGGCAACTTCATCGGCGAAACGCTGAAGATTGCCGATAAGCTGAAACTACCCCGTGTCACGCTGGGAGTAATGATAGGCAAAGCCGTGAAACTGGCGGAAGGTCACCTCGATACCCATAGCAAGAAAGTGACGATGAACAAGGAGTTCATTCAGGACATAGCGCACCGGACAGGATGCAACGAAGATGTATTGACCGCTATCCGGAATATGAATCTGGCACGGGAACTATGGGATATTATCCCTGTGGAAAAACTGGAGACATTCTCCAAACTGCTGACAGAGCATTGCAAACAATGCTGCGCTCCCCTGCTGCCCGATGGAGAACTTACGATTTTATTAATCAGCGAAGACGGAAAAATATATGTATGAAAAAGGCATTGATGATAATGTACATGGCGGTTGCCGCATCGACCGCACAAGCACAATCTCCTCTCTCCTTTTATGCAGAGGCGGGAATCGGAACTTCCCGCCTCTACGGAAAGCACTCTTGCTGTGATACGCGAATAGCCTGCAAAGCGGGAATAGGCGCGAAATACGCACTGAACAAGACCTGGGTCTTACAATCTGCTTTAGAGTTTGTATCCATAGGCGGCAAGGATGATATGGACTATGTGAAGAACGCCAAGATGAACGAGCTATACTTGCAGATACCTGTCAGAATAGCTGCAAGGTTGCCGTTGGGAAAAGATTACCATGCCTCGCTGAATGCTGGTCCGTACATTGCATGCGGCGTGGGCGGGAAGACATCCGGCAGCATCCCGTATTATCACGACACCGGTTCTTCCGACGGGAACCGGCTTTTCAAGATAGATACTTTCGGCAACATATTGGAGAATAATGCCGGAAACAGGCGGCTGGACGGCGGTATCATCGTGGGAATCGCATTCGAATACCGCAGGCTCATTATCGGTGCAGAGGCACAAGTGGGATTGGTAAAGATCAACCAGCAACTAAGGCAGGTAATAGACACGGAAGAATTCCATAATTACCTGCCACGAAACTTTGCTTCATTCTTCACCGTAGGATATAAGTTCCGATAAAGGAATGCTGCCCGTAGGGTTCGTGCCCGACACTTTCTTACTCAAAATGAGATTGCGTGGAGCTTCGCCAATAAATCCCCGATGCTGGTGAGACATATCGGTTCTTCACCGGGACGATGCAGGACAAAAGCGCCGCCGCCTTTCAAATCGCCCGTTTCGATGTAGGTTTCCGACTCCACGTTGCGGTTGGCAAGGATGCCGTTACGCTGCAATGCCTTACGCACCATGGCGTATCTCTGCCCATGCCCTGACAAACGTATCTGCGTGGTATATTCATTATCTACACGGAACAATCCGGTTTCCAAATCAAACACGATACCTTTACGGGCGAAAAAGCTGCTAAGGCTGCCGTTCAGAGCAAGGTCCTCGGGAGTACCGATGGTGACGCCGTTCGCCTTGTCCATGAGCCAGATTTTGTCGGCTATCTGCAAAGCCAGTTCGAGGTCGTGCGTAGAGAGGAAAATGGTCTTGTCCGTCTGGCGGCTGAGGTGGTGCAGCAGTTGCATCATTTCCACTTTGCTGGGAAAATCGAGAAAGGCCGTAGGTTCATCCAGATAAATCACGGGGGTTTCCTGGGCAAGCGCTTTGGCTATCATGACTTTCTGGCGCTCACCGTCACTTAACGTATGTACCATCCGATGCGCAAGGTGAGGAATACCTACCAGAGCAACGGCTCGCTCCACCACCTGCCTGTCCTCTTTGGTAAGCGTACCCCAAAAGCCCGTATAGGGACTGCGTCCCAATCCTATCAATTCCGTAACGGACATATTGCGGATGTCGCATTTCTCTGTCAGCACTACGCTGATAACGCGCGACAGTTGCTTGTCGGTATAGGACTCAATCTCTTTGCCTTGAATACGTATCTCTCCGCCCAGTTTGGGTTGGAAAGCGGACAGGGTGCGGAGCAGTGTGGACTTACCCACTCCGTTAGCACCCAGCAGGCAGGTCAACTCGCCACTGTTGATGCCTGCACAGATGCCGTCCGCCACTACCTTCACATCACTCTTACCGGGATAGCCGATAGAAAGATTCTCGATATGTATAGTCTCGTTCTTCAATGTTATATGTAATATTAGAGTTCAATATACTTGATATTTTATTCGTTCAACTCCCCTTTTCTCTTTCTGAAAAGCACGGATGCAACCACCGGCGCACCTACCAGCGCAGTCACCGAATTAACGGGCAACGCTCCTTCGAATCCCGGCATGCGGGCTATCAGGTTACACACCAACGCCAAGGCTGCACCTACCAGCAAGGTAGCGGGCATCAATATGCGATGGTCGGATGTGTGAAAGATGGCACGACATAAATGAGGCACTGCCAACCCGATAAACATAATAGGGCCGCAGTAGGCGGTAACAATGGCCACCAGCACTCCGGAACAGGATATGACGAGCAGGCGCGCCCGTTTGATATTCAATCCTAAGTTACGTGCATAACCGTCGCCCAACAACAACAGGTTCATGGTCTTTATCAGCAGGAACGACAAGGGCAGCAACACCGCCATGATACAGACAAACAGCAGCATCTGGTCACCGGAGACACGTGCAAAACTGCCCAGCCCCCAGATAACGTACGCCCGTATATCCTCTTCCACACTGAAATATTTCAATACGCCGATAACGGCACTTGCCACATAACCTATCATCACACCGATAATGAGCAGCGTTACATTCCCCTTTACTTTTTGGGAGACGTAGACAATCAGCGCCATGACCGACAATGCCCCGATAATGGCAGCCACGGACAACGCCACCTCTCCCATATACCCCAAACGGCTCAGTGCCACACCGCCCATAGCACCGGACAGCAGTACCACACAAGCCACTCCCAGGCTCGCTCCCGAACTGATGCCCAGCACCGAAGGTCCTGCCAGCGGATTACGGAACACCGTCTGCATCTGCAAACCGCTGACCGAAAGCCCCGCTCCCGCCACCAATGCCGTCAAGGCCTGCGGCACACGGCTTTTCCAAAGGATATTGCTCCAGATAACTTCCTGGTTGCTCATCGTATCGGGATTGGAAGCCGCTCCTGTCCCCCACAGCAATTCCCATATCTTGCCAAACGGGATATGGACGGAACCCAGCAGCAGGTTCAGCAAAAAGAGCAGGAAGATGGATGCCAGTATAAGGAGCATCAACGGCAATGCAGGTCTTTTCATTAGTTCAGTCGCTCGTAATAAGTGGGTTTATAATCGGGCAGCAGGTCGGGATGAAAAGCATGAATCAAATCTTCCAATACTACCTCAGGCTGCATGGGCATACTCTCATAGAAGGGTTTCTCACGCATATTGCAATAGATTACCCCTTTCTCGCGAAAAGCGCGAAAGTCGGCATAACGAGGGTCCAAAGACTTCAAGGCATCGTAAGAGAATGTTCCGTCGTAACTGTTGACGATGCGCCAATAGTCGGCACTCTCCGCCCTACTGTACACCGTCTCGAAATCCAGTGTCACACCGCCCGAACGCGGATCGTCTTTCAGGAAATAGTCTGCACCGGCATCCCGGAACAGTTCGGCAAGGAAACTCTTTCCGCCTACCGCATACCAGTTGCCGCCACGCATTTCACCGCTGAACACCACAGGACGCTTTTTTACACCGGCAGCCAGTTCTTTCAGCTCGTTATACCGCTTCTCTATCCCGGCAAAACGGGCATTCGCCTCTGCTTCCCGACCGATGAACATACCGATGAACTTTATCCATTCAGCCTGCCCCAACGGAGTCATTTCCTTATATCCCAAGTGCGGCACCAGCGGAATGCCTGTTTCGCGCATGGCGTCATATCCGCCCCGTTTGAAAGGAGAGATAAAGATAACATCGGGATTAATGCTCATAATCACCTCGTTATCGAAGTTCCCCTCAATCCCGATTTTGGATGTCTTGCCCGCCTTCAGACGCCCGTTCATCTCCTTATTGAAAAGATGGCGGGTACTGGTAATGCCCACCACATAATCGCAGGCATCCAACCGGATGAAGTTGGACAGTTGCAGGGAAGTCATGCAGATAACATGCTTCACCGGAGTTTCTATCACGGTATAATCGGCAGGAATACCGGCAGGCTTCGTACCCCTCGGAACCAAAGCATACCGAAAGGTATTCCCCTCTTCTTTTTGAGGGTCGTGTATGTCCACCAGACGCACATTCCCCGGCAGATGTTTCACTGCATAGCCTTTGGCGTAGACGGGAATAACGGCTGTTGCGGTATCCGCAACGGAAACCGCAACAGCCGCAGTATCGGAATTGCCGGATGCTTGCCGGGACTTTGTACCGCACGAAGTCATAGACACTGCACACGCAAATACAAGACCCATGAGAGGTAATCTGATCATGATTGTTCGGTTTTATATTTCAGGGCACAATATTCGGCAATTTTGAGGAGATACGCAAACTCTTCCCGAACAAATCGTTATAAAAGAAACTACAAGTTCATCAAATCGTTCAATGCCTCGCTCATGCTAGGATGTGTGAAGATGAAATCACGCAGGAAAGTATACTCCTGCCTCATCTTCATAGCCATCGCCACCAAATTAATTACTTCACTCGACTCCGGGCCAAACAGAGTGCAACCCACTATTTTATCGGTATCGGCATCCACTATCACCTTGAACAACCCGTCCGTATTGCCCAATGTACGGGCACGGGGAATGGCGGAGACGGGGAGTTTGTTTACCTTAATGTTCAAACCTTTCTCACGTGCTTCGGTCTCACTCATACCGATACGTGAAAGCGGCGGATCTATAAACACCGAATAGCTCACCGGCTCACGGTCGGACACCTTACGCTCTCCCGCTCCAAACAGGTCTTCGCGGAGAATACGGTAATCGTCCAACGAAATATAAGTAAATTGCAGTCCGCCTTTCACATCACCGATAGCACGGATATTGGGATTGGTAGTCTGCAAATGCTCGTTCACGATAATAGCACCACGTTCGTTCACCTCTACTCCTGCCTCAGGCAGATTCAATCCCGCAGTATTGGGACGACGTCCGGTAGCCAAAAGAATAGCATCCGCGTCCAATTGCAGAATCTTGCCTGTCACGGCATCCTGATAGACAACCACCATACCTTCCACGGACTGCACACGGGCATTCAGGCAGAAAGTGATGCCTTTCTTTTCCAACACTTCCTGCACGCTGGCAGCAATGTCACGGTCTTCACGGGCTATCAGTTCGGAATAGCTTTCCAACACTGTCACCTGCGATCCGAAAGAAGCGTACATCGAAGCGAACTCCAAGCCGATATACCCGCCGCCTACGATAACAAGATGCTTAGGAAGTTCCGCCAGTTCCATAATGGAAGTGCTGGTGTATACTTTCGGATTGTCCTTTACTCCCCCGATAGGCGGAATGATGGTTTCAGCTCCCGTATTGACAAATATCTGCTGGGCTTGAAGCTGAATCGTTTCTTCCGCCATACGTACTTCCACCACATCAGGACCGACAAAAGAACCTGTACCCGTATATACCGTTATATTAGGATTGTCTGACAGATTGCGGTAATTCTTCTGACGCAGGAAAGAAGTAACTTCCTCTTTCCGTGCAACAGACTGGCGGTAGTATGCCTGCTTCTGTTCCCAGGACGCACTCGTATCTGCCAACTCTGCCGAATGTATCAGTGTCTTGGTCGGAATACATCCGATATTGATACACGTACCGCCGTACATCTTATCCGAACGTTCTATCATAGCAACAGTAAAGTTCCGTTCGGCCAGCCCGGCAGCGAGTGTCTTGCCTCCTTTTCCAAAGCCGATAATAATAGCATCATACTTTTTCATAGTCTTATTTTTCCAATTGGTTCAATACCCTTTTTGCACTGTCCGCCAGCACCACGATAGCTCCGGCAAGGATGGCGGTATCCTTTATCACCAGTCGTCCGGCCCCTGTCAGCAAAGGGAAGCCATGCTCTCCGCTTCCCAAATCGGGAACCCACACTTCAGGAGTAGTGACAAGGAACGAAAGCGTACCGACAGTCATTATGACGGCCAGTGCAGCCCCTGCCAATCCGATTTTCGGAAAGAATATCCCCAGAAAAGTAAGGATGCCGATTGCCATAATCAGTATGCCAAGACCGCGGGAGAAGCCGTAGGTATTGTTCTCTACATGCCACCGGTGCTTGGCTTCGTCAAACTCTCCCTCTTTCAGCTTGTATTCCTTGTATTCCGGTGCAGGCTTATCGTAGAAGAAACTCATAAAAGGACTGTTTGCCACGAACGGAACGATTCCTTCGGCTTCGTAGTTCCAGAATTTCAAGCCGCCTATCCATACAAATATCACAAGAATGGCCACGCGGATGAGGTTGATACCCAACTTTTGGGAAGAAGCGGCCAGCGTCAGTGCCGCAAGGAACAGTTTTTGCAATTTCGTTTTCATATTTTTGTTGTTTTAGGTTCACCGCAGAGACACTCGGGTGAAATGTTTTTGCAAAGATCCCTGTTTCCTGCCGGTTGTGGAATGGCAATTATTCCGTAACAGTTGGCAATTCTTCCCGATGTGCTTGTTTCCGATACTCCGACACACTCTCTCCCGTCACTTTCTTGAAGAAGCGGCTGAATGCAGCCAAGTCCTCAAAGCCCAGAATGGCGCTGATTTCCTTAGCGCTCTTCCGTGTGTACAGCAGCAGGCGTCTGGCTTCCGCACCTATCCGTTCGTGAATGATGCGAAGCGGAGAAGGCAGTCCGCAGGCAGAAAACAAGTTGGAAAGCGTCTTAGGCGAACGGCAAAGCATATCGGCATAGTCCTGCACCTGTTTCTTTTCACGGAAATACTGGTCTACCAGCACATAGAACCGACGGACAACATCGAAAGTCCTCTCATTCTCCTGCCCCACACCAAACCTTGCACGTGCTATGCGCGTACAGGTGATGATGAAACGTTTCAGTACAATCCGCAACATCTCTTCCTGAAGATTGTCATTAATGGCGGACTCCTGACGGAAGATGCGGACTATATCATGCAGGTTGGACGATTGCTCCTCGGACAGCTTCAGCCGCATCACCCGGGACGAACCGTAGAACAGAAAGCCGTTGCAGGACACCTCATTGTCATGTCCGTAGATGCAGTAGAAGTTACTGTTGAAAACAAAGGTCAGGAACTCACCTGCCACCTCTTTGATAGTCAGATGATGCAGCGGGGTAAGCGTGACAATCTCGTCTTTCGCCAGCTTCATGGGTATATGGTCTACCTCGATGGCGAGCGTGCCGCTCTGTACCCAGAGAAACTTATACAGAGTCTTGTCGCGTTGCAGCGGCTTGTTTTCGTGAAAGCGGGATGTCATTGCGATATTGCCGTTCAAACGCGTATTCAGTTGGTAGTCCATAGGCTTCCATTATTTGTAAGGGTAACAAAGATAGCGAATATCTTGCTTACTATTGATTATTTCCCGATTTTTGCACATAAAAAAAACAGAATGTCCCCTATTCAATTCGTATCCCTCGGCCCCGGTGAAGCCGAACTCATCACCCTGAAAGGACTGAAAGCCCTGCAAAATGCCGACTGTATCTTCTGTCCCGAAACACCCGTCCGCGACGGTCATTCCCTGTCACGCGCCGCCGACATCATGCTTCGGCTCGACATACCCGCCAACCGTATCCGCCGCTTCTCCCTGCCCATGAGCAAGCAACGGACCGATGCCCTCAACGCCTACGACCAAGTGTATGCCGCCGCCCTTTCCCTGCATCACGCCGGCAAGAAAGTGGCTATCGTGGCAGAGGGCGATGCAGGCTTCTACTCCTCTGTACATTATATATATGAGAAACTGCAAGCCGCCGGCATCCCCGTAGAACAGATTGCCGGCATCCCCGCTTTCATCGCTGCCGGAGCACGGGGCGGATTGCACATCGCCAGCCAGGAAGAGAGGCTGACCGTAATTCCCGGCATCACCACCGTCGAAGAGATAGAACGGCTGATACAATCGCAGAACACGGTAGTCATCATGAAACTGTCGCAGTGCACCGATGAAGTGCACCGTTGCATCCGCCTTCATCCCGAATACGATTACCGCTATTTCGAGAACGTAGGCACTCCGCAGGAAAAATACATCAGTGACGGGCAGCAGCTTGAAACACTCCGCTTCCCTTATTTCTCCCTGCTTATCATCCGTCACAATGGCTTCTGACGCCGATTTAATACAATTTCGCACAGAGTACGAGTGATTTTTGCAGAAATGGCTTACCTTTGCACCTTGTGTAATTAAAAAAGATAAAGACATGAAGAAACTTGCTTTTTATATGTTGATGCTGGTTATGAGCATCGGTTATGCCTATGCACAAGGCGGGGCAGACATTAAATTCGACAAGACCACCCATAACTTCGGAACATTCTCCGAAAACAATCCGGTGGTAAGCTGCACGTTTACATTCACCAATGTGGGAGACGCTCCGCTGGTAATCCACCAGGCAGTGGCATCTTGCGGATGCACAGTGCCCGAATACACGCAAGAGCCGGTGATGCCCGGAAAGACCGGAACCATCAAAATTACCTACAACGGTACAGGCAAATACCCCGGACACTTCAAGAAGTCCATTACGCTGCGCACCAACGCCAAGACCGAAATGATGCGTCTGTTCGTTGAAGGCGACATGACTGCCAAAGACGCCAAATAAACGTTTTTATGATACAGAAAAAAGGAGAATTTTTCAATTCTCCTTTTTTTTTGCTTTCTTTGAAGTCTATAATGGAATACATATCGCAATCATAACAATAAAAATAAAACAGCTATTATGAAACAAGAAGAAGAGAAAGCAATCGGCGTACCGGAAAACGCGTTCCGCGAACTGAAGCCGGGAGAGGTCTACAATCCCCTGATGAGTCCCGACAAGAAATACCCCGAAGTAAACCTGTGGTCGGTACTGTGGGGTATCGCCATGGCGGTACTGTTTTCGGCAGCGGCAGCCTATCTGGGGCTGAAAGTGGGACAGGTATTCGAAGCCGCCATCCCCATCGCCATTATCGCTGTCGGCGTGTCCGGTGCAGCCAAGCGTAAAAACGCTCTGGGCGAAAACGTCATCATCCAGTCCATCGGAGCCAGCTCCGGAGTAATTGTGGCAGGCGCAATCTTTACCCTGCCCGCACTGTATATCCTACAGGAAAGCTATCCGCAGGAAATCACCGTAACATTTGCACAAGTATTCATCAGTTCGCTGCTGGGCGGCGTACTGGGTATCCTTTTCCTTATCCCGTTCCGTAAATATTTTGTAAGTGACATGCACGGCAAATATCCTTTCCCCGAGGCCACCGCAACGACGCAGGTGCTTGTATCGGGAGAAAAAGGCGGCAGTCAGGCAAAACCGTTGCTGACGGCGGGTATTATCGGCGGTCTGTACGACTTCATCGTTGCCACTTTCGGTTGGTGGAACGAAAACTTCACCACCCGTGTATGCGGCTTCGGCGAAATGCTGGCAGAAAAAGCCAAGCTGGTGTTCAAGGTAAACACCGGAGCTGCCGTACTGGGTCTGGGCTATATCGTCGGACTGAAATACGCCTCTATCATCTGTGCCGGCTCGCTTGCCGTATGGTGGATTATCATCCCCGGCATGTCCCTTATCTGGGGCGACAGCGTGCTGAACCAATGGAATCCGGAGATTACCGCCACCGTAGGTGCCATGTCTCCCGAAGAAATCTTCAAGTACTATGCCAAGAGCATCGGTATCGGCGGCATTGCAATGGCGGGTATCATCGGCATCATCAAGTCATGGGGCATCATCAAGAGTGCCGTAGGGCTGGCTGCCAAGGAAATGGGCGGCAAGGCTGATGCGGAAACCAACGTGAAGCGTACACAACGCGACCTTTCCATGAAGATTATCGCTATCGGTTCTATCGTGACGCTGATACTGGTTACGCTGTTCTTCTACTTCGATGTGATGCAGGGCAACCTGATGCACACGGTAGTGGCTATCCTGCTCGTTGCGGGCATCTCGTTCCTCTTCACCACCGTAGCAGCCAATGCCATTGCCATTGTGGGAACCAATCCGGTATCGGGCATGACGCTGATGACGCTTATCCTTGCATCGGTAGTAATGGTGGCGGTAGGCCTGAAAGGTCCCGGCGGAATGGTGGCAGCGCTGGTTATGGGCGGTGTGGTTTGTACGGCACTGTCCATGGCGGGCGGTTTCATCACCGACCTTAAGATTGGTTACTGGCTGGGAAGCACTCCCGTGAAACAGGAGACGTGGAAGTTCCTCGGAACAATCGTTTCGGCAGCTACCGTAGGCGGTGTGATGATTATCCTGAACAAGACATACGGATTTACCAGCGGACAACTGGCTGCTCCGCAGGCCAACGCAATGGCGGCGGTTATCGAACCGCTGATGAACGGTGTAGGTGCACCGTGGCTGCTTTACGGCATCGGTGCGGTGCTGGCCATCGTGCTGAATGCCTGCAAGATTCCTGCACTGGCTTTTGCACTGGGCATGTTCATCCCGTTGGAGCTGAACGTTCCGCTGGTAGTGGGCGGTGCCGTAAACTGGTACGTAACCAGCCGCAGTAAAGATGCAGCTCTCAATGCCGAACGTGGCGAGAAAGGTACGCTGCTGGCGTCCGGCTTCATTGCCGGCGGTGCGCTGATGGGTGTGGTAAGCGCGGCAATGCGCTTCGGCGGTGTCAATATGGTGAACGACGCATGGCTCAGCAATACATGGTCTGAAGTGCTGGCGCTGGGCGCTTATGCCATCCTGATATTCTACCTCGTAAAGGCTTCGATGAAAACGAAATAAGCTGCGGGGACACTGAAACAAATTCAGATAATACAAAACAATATTCACCATGAGAAAGATTCTATTTCTATCCCTTCTGTTTGCCGCAACGATGTTGTCCGCACAGAGTCCCGTCGAACTGCCGTTGTGGCCCGACGGAGCTCCCAATACAAACGGGCTGACCGGTGAGCAGGAAGATTTGAAAGGCGGCCGCGTTGCCAACGTGACCCATCCTTCCATAACCGTTTACCGTCCGGCAAAGCCCAACGGTATGGCTGTCATTATGTGCCCCGGCGGCGGATACGCCCGTCTTGCCATGAACCACGAAGGGCACGACATGGCGGCCTGGTTCACGACGCAAGGCATCACGTATGCGGTACTGAAGTACCGCATGCCGAACGGGCACAACGAGGTTCCCCTGTCGGATGCCGAGCAAGCCATCCGCCTGGTACGCAAACATGCCGGAGAATGGGGTGTCAACCCCGGCCGTATCGGTATCATGGGAGCATCCGCAGGCGGACATCTGGCAGCTTCCCTTGCCACGTTATACGGCAGCGACGCTACCCGTCCCGACTTCCAGATACTGTTCTATCCCGTCATCTCCATGCTGAAAGGCGTGACCCACAGCGGTTCCCGCCAAAACCTTATCGGAGAGACTCCTTCGGCCGAACTGGAACAGAAATACTCGCTCGAAAGGCAGGTATCTCCCAAAACGCCGCAGGCCTTCATCATGCTGTCGGCAGATGACGCAACCGTACTGCCCATCAACGGCATCGGTTACTTCCTCGCCCTGCGCGAACAGAAAGTGCCTGCCACACTGCACGTCTATCCCACCGGCGGTCATGGCTGGGGCTTCCGCGACAGCTTCACCTACAAGCGCCAATGGACCGGCGAGCTGGAAAAATGGCTGAGAGAAGGGCTGACCTTTCCGGAGAAGTAACACTTCCGTAGCAGCTATTTACACCAATCATCATTAACCCGTTCAAACCTTAAAACTTACTTACCATGAAAATACACGGACTATTGCTTGCCGCTGCCTTTCTTCCTGTCGCCCTTGCGGCGCAGGAAGACCGGTATGCGCAAATTACCAATCCCAAACTCACAAGTATCAACAAAGAGCAGCCCCGCAGCACCTTCACTTCTTACACAAACGAGGCGGATGCCGTTGTCAACGACCGTAAGAACGGAACATTCCGCATCTCCCTCAACGGCAAGTGGAAATTCAACTATGTGGAGAACTTCGCCGACCGTCCTACCGACTTTATGGATGCCCGTACGGACGTAGGCAAATGGCCGGACATCAACGTTCCCGGCAATTGGGAGCTGCAAGGTTTCGGCACGCCTATCTACGTCAACCAGCCGTACGAGTTCTGCTCTCCCGGCTATGCCCCCTATTGGGACAAACCCAACCCGCCCTACGTTCCCAAAGAGTGGAATCCTACGGGAACCTACCGCCGTACCTTCACCCTGCCTGCCGACTGGGACAACAAAGAAGTCTTCCTGAGCGCCGACGGAGTGCGCGGAGCGGCATTCTACTACCTCAACGGCAAGTTTGCAGGCATGAGCAAAGATTCCAAGACTCCCGCACGCTTCAACGTCACTTCCCTTGCCCGCAGAGGCGAGAACGTGATTGCCATACAGGTGCACCGCTTCTCCGACGGCAATTATCTGGAGTGCCAGGACTTCTGGCGCATCAGTGGCATCGAACGGGACATCTACATGTATGCCCAGCCGCAAATACACTTGACGGACTTCAAGGCGGAGACTCCCCTGGACGGAGATTACCGCAACGGAATCCTGAAGCTGAAAGTGAAGTTTGCCAACGAAACCGGCAAAGAGACTCCGTTCCTCGTAAGCTATCGTTTGCTGGACAGCAAAGACAAGCAGATTGCCCAATCCTCGACCCGTATAAGCTACGGTCAGACGGAAGTGGAATTCACCCCAAAGACAATCAAAGAACCGTTGCAGTGGACAGCCGAGACGCCTAACCTCTACACGCTCGTCATCAGCCTGAAACATACCAACGGTGACGTTATCGAGGCCACCGGTTGCAAAGTAGGGTTCCGCACCGTAGAGATAAAAGACAAGCAACTGATGGTAAACGGCAGGCCTATCCTCGTAAAAGGCGTCAACTATCACGAGCATAATGAATACACCGGCCATTACGTTCCCGAAGAGCTTATGCTGAAAGATTTCGAACTTTGGAAGCGGTACAACATAAACACTATCCGTACCTGCCACTACCCGCAGCAGGAACGTTTCTATGAGCTGTGCGACCAATATGGCTTCTACGTCATAGACGAAGCCAATATCGAGAGCCACGGAATGGGCTACAACCTGAACGTAGGCGGCACGCTGGGTAATAACCCGCTGTTTACAAAAGCGCATATGGACCGTACCATGAACATGTACGAGCGCGACAAGAACCATCCCTGCATCATCACCTGGTCGCTTGGCAACGAAGCGGGAAACGGCCTGAACTTCTACGTCACCTACAATACGCTGAAAGCATTGGACAGCCGTCCCGTACAATACGAACGCGCCCTGCTGGAATGGAATACGGACATCTTCTGCCCCATGTACCACAGTCCCGCCCGTATCGAGAAATACGCACAGAACCCCGAAATGACCCGCCCGCTCATCCTCTGCGAATATGCCCATGCCATGGGCAACAGCCTCGGCAATTTCCAGGATTACTGGAACATCATCGAGAAATACCCCATCCTGCAAGGCGGTTGTATTTGGGACTGGGTAGACCAGGGACTTGCCGCCAAGACCGCTGACGGCCGTAAATACTGGGCATACGGTGGCGACTACGGCGAGTACGGCACCCCGTCCGACGGCGACTTCTGTATCAACGGCATAGTATATCCCGACCGCAGCGTCAAGCCGCAGACCGAGGAAATGGGAAAGGTGTATCAGAACATCAAGTTCTTCGATTTCGACCCGGCAGCCTCTGTCGTAAAGATACGCAATGATTTCTCCTTCACCAATCTCGACAAATACGACTTCCATTACATCATCCGCCATCACGGCAAAGAGGTTTACAAAGGCCAAATCAAAGACATCAAGGCCGAACCGGGACAGACCGTCACCAGTCCGTTCCTCAACGGCATTCCCGCCACCAACAGTTCGACCGGAGACGTACGCATAGAGTTCTATGCCGCTATCCGTACTCCCGAACCGTTCCTTCCGGCGGGTACGGTCATTGCCCGTGAGCAGACCTATGTGCATACTTTCCATAAGGAAGATGCCCCGAAACAGGCATTCGCCGGTTCGGAAGAAGACGACCGGCAAGTTGTTTTCTCCGGTCCGCACTTCAAGGCAACCTTCGACAAGCAAAGCGGCCTGCTGGTATCTTACCGATACAAGAAGCAGGAGTACATCCATAACGGGCAAGGTCCCCGCCCCTTCTTCTGGCGCGCCCCCACCGACAATGACTACGGAGCCAAATTTCCTGTACGTTTGAAAGCGTGGAAAGAGGCCAGCTATCAGGAGCCGAAAGCCGAAAGCTTCAACGTAGTGCGTGACAAAGATACTACGGCGGTAAAAGTGACCTACCGCTTCCCGCAGACCGATGCCCGCTGGGATATAACGTATAAGGTATACAGCAACGGCATTATCAAGGTAGACAACCATTTCGTTGCAGAGAACACCCAAACACCGATGATACCGCGTGTGGGACTGCGTATGCAGCTACCCGCCCGCATCACCTCGCTGACCTACTACGGCCGGGGTCCTAAAGAGAATTACCGCGACCGCCGCACCTCACAGTTCATCGGCGAATACACATCGGGTATCCAAGATATGTACGAGCCTTATGTCCGTCCGCAAGAAAACAACCACCGCACGGACATCTATTGGTGCACCCTCACCAGCAAAGCAAAAGAAGGTCTGCTGTTTGTTGCCGACCGCACTTTCGAAATGAACGTATCCAACTATCCGCTGGAAAGCCTGGATAGCGGTGACTCTATCGAGAACGGCTCTCCCCGTACCGAAAAGACCAATCACCGCCATCTCACCGACCCGCAACCGGAACCCTCCGTAGACCTCTTCATAGACTACCGCATGATGGGCGTAGGCGGTGACGACAGTTGGGGAGCTTTGGCGCACGAACCTTATCTGATACGCCCCGGCAAGCAGAATGCCATCAGCTACGGTTTCGCGATTGTACCGTTCGACAAGGGAACGGATTTCAAGAGTTTGATATATAGATATTAAAGCTGTCCAGCTATGAAGACTTTACCCGGCATACCCCAGATTTTATTTAACAGGTTCTACAGTATATTCCGTACTTTACCTTGTATCTTCTGTACTTTGGCAATGGCATCGTCCGTTTCCGCACAGGAAACGGACAATGCCATGCTGAAATACGGTTTGAATTTCCTCAAGACTCCCTACGTGGCACATACGCTGGAAGTAAATGAAGAAGAGAAACTCGTAGTCAACTTCGACGAAGTGGATTGCACCACTTTTGTGGAGTATGTGCTCGCCCTGGCACTTTCTCCCGTCAAGAATGGCACGATAGACAATGCCGACTACGCACGCACCCTGCAAAGCATCCGCTATCGCGACGGCAAAATCAACGGTTACACTTCCCGCCTGCACTACATTGCCGATTGGGTGAACAACGGTGTCAGACATGGTTTCATGGAAGACATAACCGCTGCCAACAGCCCCGATACGGTAAGGCTGTCCCTCAACTTCATGTCTACGCACCCCAAAGCATACAAACACCTGGAGTCTTCTCCCGAAAACATCAGCAAGATTGAAGAAATAGAAAAGTCACTCTCCGGACAACTGTTCCATTATATCCCCAAAAACAAACTGCCCGATGAAGGATTCGGGTGGATAAAGGATGGCGATATCATAGCCATTACCACCAACATTCCCGGGCTGGATGTTGTCCACCTGGGACTTGCCTGCTATGAAAAGGGAGTATTGAAACTGCTCCATGCCTCCTCTACGCAGAAAATGGTAGTCGTCTCCCAAGAGCCATTGGCACAGATGCTGAAAAGGAATAAGAAGTTTACAGGAATCAGAGTGTTAAGAATAAAATAATACTCTCCCAATAACTGTTATCCTATCATTAAAAACTATATCTTTGCATAGTAAGGACTTTCCGTCCGACATCTGTCTTTCTTTCGTCCGACAGATGTCGGACGAAAATTACACACCTGTCGGACGAAAGAGAAACTGCTATCGGACGATTACTTCTTAGTAAGAAAAAAACAACTCATTGCAGGGATGGAAATTATTCATTGCAGTGGCAAAACAATTTATTCATGAGTGCATACTATGACCTTTACGAAACTCCCTCTCCTAACGGAAGCGAGGAAAAAAAATCTCTCCATGCCCGTATATGTCCTAAAGAAACTTATACCCAAAAAGAGTTTGTAGAACACGTTGCTATGTTTCAGCATCTGCCCAAAAACATTATAGGGGCGGCACTGGACGCTTGCATCGACGAACTGTGCGACCTGCTTGCCAACGGCAACATTGTAGAACTCGGAGAGTTGGGATTTTTCAGCACTTCATTGAAATGCACTCAGGATACCGATGATGAGAAAAAGAAAATCAGGTCCGAATCTGTCCGTTTTCAAAACGTGCATTTGCGTATCAGCAACACATTCCGCAAGAAAATCAGACAGAGAATGAAACTGGAAAGGACACATTCTCCGACTAAGAAATCGAAGAAAACGGAAACGACAGAAGAAACAAGGAAAGAAAGGCTGATGCTGTTCCTGCAGGAGAATGTTTGCATCACCAAAAACGAATATATTCACCTGACCGGGCTGACAAGGCATGCAGCCATCGATGAACTGAACAAATTCATCCGGCAAGGTATCCTGCGGCGCCGGGGCATAAGCCGCTCCACAGTTTATATAAATAATATTCAGCATTAACAGAAGAATGGAAACTACGGAAATGGAACAATCCATGCAGTGGTTCGTCTTTTTCAAAGACCAACTGCTGCTGAAGAAAGAGTACACAACAAACGGAGAGAACAAATACGGTATACCTTATGGAGTAACCCCTCCTGTAACACCCGCAGCGGGATGCAAAATACACGAGGTAACTCTGACCGGCGGAAAGAAAGTAAAGGCTTGCGCACTTGGACAGCCTGTACCCGAAACCGAAGAATGGGTAATGACAGGCTTGCGCGCTTCTTACGACTACCTGCCATTGGCAGATTATCAGGCAGCGGGAAAAGCATTCCAAATACTCTATTGGGACAGCCACAGCCGTTTCTGTCCCGTATGCGGCACTCCTATGGAACAGCAGACTCCTATCATGAAGAAATGCCCGGAGTGCGGCAATGAGATGTATCCTCCCGTTTCTACGGCTATCATCGTGCTGATACGGAAAGGCAAAGAAATATTGCTGGTACATGCGCGCAACTTCCGCGGCACGTTCCACGGGCTGGTAGCCGGCTTCCTCGAAACGGGCGAAACATTGGAACAATGCGTAGAGCGGGAAGTTATGGAAGAAACGGGGCTAAGGGTGAAAAACATCACTTATTTCGGCAGCCAGCCCTGGCCTTATCCCAGCGGATTAATGGTAGGATTCATAGCCGACTATGAAAGCGGGGAAATCAAACTGCAAGCCGATGAACTCAGCTCCGGCGCATTCTATTCCAAAGACAACCTGCCGGAAATACCCCGGAAACTAAGCATTGCAAGAAAACTGATTGACTGGTGGCTGGAGAATAATTGAAAGGACGGATTAATAATTAAAGGAAAAGACAAAAAAACAGATTGCGGAAAACACGCACTCGCAAACGAACAACTACGAATGAAACGACTCTCATTCACATCAACCAATCGGCGTGCAACCGCAATCTGTAGTACTATCTGTTAACTGTAGGCTACTGTTGCATATAAGAACAGCATTTAACGGGAATTGATTTGCCAACCGGTATAAAGAATATAAAAGAAACTTAATACATTCCGGCATATCACCTACTTACTGCTACAAAAATAAAAGGTGCAAGCAGCATCCTGCCACCCGCACCTTTCCATATATGAAAATCAAACAGTCTTAGATACCGAGTGATTTGCGCACTGCCTCCACTTTCTTTTCAGCCTCGGCATTTGCGCTGGCATAGCACTTAGGACATCCCATTTCGCCTTTCACCTCGATATAGAACTTAATTTTAGGTTCCGTACCCGAGGGACGAACGGAAATCTTCGTACCGTCTTCCGTAAAGTACTGAAGCACGTTGGATGTTTCGGGCATATCCAAAGCGGTTACATTGCCTTTGGCATCGGTAGCCTTCAGCGTTTTGTAGTCCTTAGTCAAAGAAACGGCAGAGCCACCGATTTCTTTCGGCGGGTTGGCGCGGAAATTATCCATCATAGCCTTGATTTCATCGGCGCCGCTCTTACCCGGCTTCACTACGTTGACGGTAGTTTCTTTGGAGAAACCGTACTCTACGTAGATGTCCATCAGGATGTCATACAGCGTCTTGCCCTGGTCTTTGGCCCATGCACAGATTTCCGCCAACAATGAACAAGCGGAAACGGCATCTTTATCGCGAACGAAGTCTTCGGCAAGGAAGCCGTAGCTTTCTTCACCGCCGCCGATGTATTGTTGCTTGCCTTCGCGCAGACGGATTTCACGTGCAATCCACTTGAAACCGGTATAGCAGTCGAGCATCTCAATCTTGTTCTTATCGGCAACGGCCTTGATAAGTTCGGTAGTCACAATGGTCTTTACGATAAAGTCCGTAGGCTGCATCTTGCCGGTTGCGATACGGTTCTTGATAATATAGTACAGGAAGAGCAGGCAAGTCTGGTTACCGTTAATCAGCACCCATTCGCCTTTGTCGTCCTTGCAAGCCATACCTACGCGGTCGGCATCCGGGTCGCTTGCCATCACGATGTCGGCGTCTATCTTCTTGGCAAGTTCGATTGCCATGGAAAGCGCTTCCGCGTTTTCGGGATTCGGAGAAACCACTGTCGGGAAGTCACCGCTCTTCACCATCTGTTCGGGCACGCAGTGTATATTCTCAAAGCCCCATTCTTTCAGAGAAGCGGGGATGAGCGTTCTGCCCGCGCCGTGAAGCGGAGTGTAAACGATGCTGAGGTCTTTCTGACGCTTGATTACTTCCGGGTCGATAGAAAGGGTATGAACCTTATCCAGATATACCTTGTCTACATCTTCACCGATAATCTGAATCAAATCTTTGTTGCCCTTGAACTTGATGTCCTCAACGGTAACCTTGTTTACTTCATCAATAATGGCTGTGTCGTGCGGAGCAAGTACCTGTGCACCATCATCCCAATAAGCCTTGTAGCCGTTGTATTCTTTCGGGTTGTGGCTTGCAGTCAGGTTGATACCGCTTTGGCAACCGAAGTGGCGGATAGCGAAGGAAACTTCCGGAGTAGGACGCAAATCGTCGAAGAGATAAACCTTGATACCGTTTGCCGAGAAAATATCGGCAGAGATTTCGGCGAACTTGCGGCTGTTGTTACGGCAGTCGTGACCCACCACAACGGAGATTTGCCCTTTGTCCTTGAAGCATTTGTTCAGATAGTTTGCCAATCCCTGGGTAGCCGCACCTACCGTATAGATATTCATGCGGTTGCTGCCTGCGCCCATGATACCGCGCAGACCACCCGTTCCGAATTCCAGGTCTTTATAAAAGCACTCTATCAGTTCGGTTTTATCTGGATTTTCCAACATTCGTTTCACTTCAGCCTGAGTTTCGGCATCGTATGCCGGGGTAAGCCATTTTTCGGCTTTCTCAGTCACCTGTTTAATCAGCTCTTGATTTTCCATAAGACTTTTTTTATATATTAAAGGTTAATACTTCATTTTCTGTTCTGTCACAAATGTAAAAGAATAAGTTTGAATATCCTAATCAATCGGGCATTTTATAGCGGTCGCCCGTTTGTTTTACATATTCTTCCAGAAATTCCTTCGGATAACCCGGACGTTCCACGCCGGCAGGCTGGCCTATGGCATTGCGCTCAAACTTTCCGTCTTTCATCTTGCGGACAACCCCGTCGTTGTATTTCACGATGATGAACTCGCCCAAACGTTTCCAGGTGTCGAAAGTACTCTGCGCCGTCATATTGGTATAGTTTGTCAGGAATGCTTTCGCTTTGGCAGGGTCTTTCTCCAAAAGTTTGGCGGCGGCAGACTCGATACCTTCCTGCGCATCGTTGAAAGTGTTTTCGAGTTCGGCCTGCGTGGCACGCACATCGCCAATCATAAGGTCGTAACGGGGATATACCATGTTGGCAACCCAGTTGAAAATCCAGAAAGAAGAGTTCCAGGAGAATGTGATGTAGTCCGCACCGTCTGCACGCGAATAGCATACGGGAACCTTATCCGTACAGCAGTATACGGGAGTGAACACGGTCATGTTGGCATCGTCCGTACCGAACCACAGTACGCCGCCTATGGCATCGGGCAAGGTGGAGCGCATCTGCGCCACGAACACGAAACCGCTCTGCTGGGTGGAAATGGGGCGTTCGTTGAAATATTCCTTGTCGCCTACCTTGAAGGAAAGGGGCGAAAGGCGGTAAGGGGTGTGATACGGTCCGGCGCCGAAATCTTTGCTGATGTCGAGAGGAGTACCTTCGTAATGGTCGCGCATGGCATTCTTTACATCCTGTACGGAGATTTTACGGTCGGGCTTCACGAAAAGCGGCATCGGTGTATCGGTATCGCCTAATATATAAGGTAAGAACTCGTTGCCTCGGGCGGTAAACATATTGAAATAGCTCCATACGCGGGCTTCGCAATAACGGCGAGCGCCAAAATCAAGCGGCGCATAGGCCTTAGCAAAGCTGAAGTCCTTGTTTACTCCGTCGAAATAACCTTTCTCGCGGGCAAAGGAAATGACATCGGGAGAGTACATGCAGTTGTTCTTGTCGCTCATATCGAACTGGTGGATACGGCTTTGGTTGGCATGTGCGGAGATGCAATCATCGGGCACGCGGACAGCCACCCACACAGCGCCACGCACACCGGGACCCTTGCCTATCATCTCCATAATCCAGATTTCGTTGGGATCGGCAATCGTGAAAGACTCGCCGCTGCTGTAATAACCGTATTCCTGTACGAGTTCCGTCATTATCTTGATGGCTTCGCGGGCGGTACGGGAACGTTGCAGACCGAGATAAATAAGACTTCCGTAATCGATGATGCCGGTAGTATCCACCAGTTCGGGACGGCCGCCGAAGGTTGTCTCACCGATAGTAAGCTGGAATTCATTCATATTACCGATGACGTTGTAGGTCTGGCGCGCCTGTTCTATCCGGCCAAGGTACTTGCCGGTGTCCCACTCGTGCACATCAATCCATGTACCCTTTTTGTGCATGCCTGCGGGATAATGATATAACTCGCCGAACAATCCATAGGAGTCGGCAGAATAGGAAACAATTGTAGAACCGTCTGCAGAAGCGTTCTTGCCCACAATGAGGTTGGTACAGGCAAATGCGTTTACCACAGTTGCCACCGCTAACGCGACGGAGAGAGTTAATCTTTTCATACTTCTGTTATTATATGGTTTATTTGATAATGCAATGTCACAGGTGAAAAGTTACCATACAAAATGAAACTCTTCGGTAGTCCGGTTGCCACGGCCGTCGGTTACGGTCATTTCCACAGTGTGCCTGCCACCTTTCTTTACATGCTTCGGGTCGAGTTCGCAGACCAGATTGCCACTGATGGAATTGGGCTTGCCGAACAGAGCGTATTTCCCGTCTATCGTTCCGCGGTAACTGTTTATTCCGGTTTCTTTATCCTTGGCCTTGAGGGTGATACGGCCCGTACGCCCCCACTGTCCGGGGTTGAGCGGAATTATCTCCGGCGGCACGGTATCTACCGCTACCGTATAAGTGCCCAGGTCGCGGATACGGACTTTCATGAAACCGTCCTCGTAAGTGCCGCCTATACTGTATTTTCCGCCCCGCGCCGTAACGCCGGCTACA
The DNA here is from genome assembly GCF_014287405.1 of Bacteroides sp. NSJ-48. NCBI lineage: Bacteria > Pseudomonadati > Bacteroidota > Bacteroidia > Bacteroidales > Bacteroidaceae > Bacteroides > Bacteroides sp. NSJ-48. The sequence continues at coordinate 161,725 of NZ_JACOOD010000001.1, forward strand.
TAATACTTCGATTTATCTTCCAGACGGTCGCGCCGCAAGCCGATGCGCATCTCGCACGCTCCGTGCAGAGGGACACGCTTATTGTGCAACTGATAAGTAAAAGCCACATCCCCGCTATCGGCACGTACGGAATAGTCCAGCCAAACGTCATCGTACAACATTCCACGCGGTACAACCAATTCCAGGCCGGGTTCCTGCAGATAGTTGGTCCTGTCCCACTTAAAAGCATACTTCTCGCGATGTTCCACAGGGTGAATTTCGGTGTTCTTTCCTTGTACGGTGAAACGGACTTTCGAGGTGTTGCCTAACGCATCGCTTAGCGTATATACAAATCGGTAAGGACGCTCTTCGTTGATTTCCACCAGTCCCCGATTGCCGTTGGAAGCATGCAGCATGCGCAGACGGTTGCCGGGTTCGATGAACGACTTCATGTACTGTCCGTGCGTCCATGAATTGATATAGCGGTTTTCTTCGTAAGCAAAGCGGTCTACCACACTGCGGAACACCTCTTCACCATCCACTTCGAGAATAACGGTATGCACGCCGTAGCGGTTGCCCACTCCGTCCATATGGTCATAGGCACAGATTCCTGCACCTATCAGTCCCCAGGCAGTAATAGGCTGGGTAGGATTTACAGGGAAAGTCCGGTGTATCTGCTTTCCGTTCACCACGCCTTTGCCCGGTTGGGGAAACAAAATGATGCCTTCGGCACGGGGAGCGATATTGTCCTTCACCTTCTCCATAAAAAAAGGCAGCGGGTCGACATAATCTCCTGTTGCCGACTCAATCATATCCAGATGCAGGTGAGGGCCGAAAGAGTAACCCGTGTTGCCGCTAAGGGCTATCACCTGCCCCGCCTTTACCGGATATTCCCCCGGTTCGGGGGTAATCTCCACTTCCCAACTTTCCTGTTCATACTGCAAGTCTTTCACCCTTCGGGCTATATCGCCCACAAATGCGCTGAGGTGGCGGTTGATAGTGGAATAACCGTTATCGTAGTCCACATCGAGCACATATCCCGAACCGTGCGTCACACGGATGCGCGAGATATGCCCGTCTGCCAAAGCATGTACAGGCTTGCCTATGGCCCCGCCGGTCTTGAAGTCCAACCCACCGTGAAAGTGATTGGAGCGTATCTCGCCGAAGTTACCGGAAAAGACAATCGGAAAATCGAAAGGGGGCGTGAAAGATGCCTGCTCTATGTCCGGTCCGGTTTCCACCTCGGACGCTTCTTGCGCATATCCATCTTGTATGCTGCCTGCAAAAAACAAAAAAGAGAAAAGTATCGGGTATTTTATATTCTTACAGTTCATATCCTATTTTTTAATGCATGCAAATATAAAAAGAATAGTTCTCTCCGCCTAACCAAAAAAGAATAATCCTGCCGTCACACACGAGAAAAAAGCAGGCGTTTTCTGTTGTAAAACACGCTGTGCAAAATGACAATGAGAAAGATAAATCACTATCTTGCAACATGTTTAACCATTAACAGATGACATTATGATTATCGGAGTACCCAAAGAAATCAAGAACAACGAGAACCGTGTAGGAATGACCCCTGCCGGAGTAGCCGAGTTGGTGAAGAAAGGTCATACGGTGTATGTGCAGGCAACGGCCGGCGCAAACAGCGGGTTCTCTGACGATGATTACATCGCCGTAGGTGCGCAAATCCTACCTGCCATTGAAGACGTTTATGCCATAGCCGACATGATTGTCAAAGTGAAGGAGCCTATTGCACCTGAGTACAAACTGATTAAAAAGGGACAAGTGGTATTTACCTATTTCCACTTTGCAGCCGATAAATTACTGACCGAAGCCATGATTGAGAGCGGTGCCGTATGTATCGCCTATGAAACCGTAGAGAAGGATGACCATTCCTTGCCACTGCTTACTCCCATGAGTGAAGTGGCAGGACGTATGGCTACCCAGGTGGGAGCCCGCTTTTTAGAAAAGCCGCAAGGCGGAAAGGGCAAACTAATGGGTGGCGTACCGGGTGTCCGCCCTGCGCGTGTGCTTATTTTAGGTGGTGGCGTAGTCGGTACCAACGCCGCACAAATGGCTGCGGGAATGGGTGCGGAAGTGATGATTACGGATGTCAACCTGACGCGTCTGCGTTATCTCAGCGAGGTATTGCCCAAGAATGTAAAAACACTCTATTCCTCGCTTCACAATATTAAAATGGAACTGCCTACCATGGATTTGGTGATAGGTTCGGTACTTATCCCCGGCGATAAAGCGCCGCATCTGATTACGAGGGAGATGCTGAAAATGATGAAGCCCGGAACCGTACTTGTGGATGTCGCCATTGACCAGGGCGGTTGTTTTGAAACGTCCCATCCCACTACCCACAGCGAACCGACGTATGTCGTGGATGGCATTGTGCACTATGCGGTGGCCAATATTCCCGGTGCCGTACCGTTTACTTCCACTATGGCATTGACAAATGCAACGCTGCCTTATACCGTGGCATTAGCTTGCAAAGGTTGGAAACAGGCTTGTAAAGATGATCCGGCATTGGCATTGGGACTGAATGTGGTAGAAGGGAAAGTGACGTACAAGGCAGTGGCAGATGTCTTCGGAATGAGGTATGAGGAGATAGAATTATAAGTGATAAGTGATAAGTGATAAGCGATAAGTGATTAGGGGTTAGTGATGAATTACGATGCAGCATAACTTATCACTCATCGCTTATCACTAACCACTAACCCCTAATCGCTAATCACTTATCACTAAACAGGAATTCTTCTTTCTTTGCATACGCCCAATACATAATCAATATTGTTATGCACAGATTGAAGATAAACGGAAATTCTTGCGAACCGGTATGGAATATCCATTGGAAAAAGTCTGTGATGAAGGGAGAAAGCAGTATGGCAAGGTAATTCATCACCATTACAAAGGCAAGGGCAAGCGTTGTCTTCTGAGGGATAGCAGTATCAACTGTCTTATCGTAAATCAGAGGCTGGATGATGCCATAGCCCAAACCTACTAAAATACATCCCGGCACAATGAGCCATTCCGTAGGCGAAATCCATATCAACAGTAATCCGATGGCAATAGCCAAAAGGCTGTAAAGTTTTGTTTTATTCCCCAAAAGCTTCACCAAACTATCCAATATAAATCCGGGAGCCATAATGGCAAGGAAAAACAGAGAAATCATCAGTCCGGAATTACCACTTGAAAAGTGATGCGCTTCCATCAAGAAAGGTAAGTTAAAAGTAACCGCAAGAACTACGTAAGTAACCAACCCGTAGAATAACATTAACTGAACAAGATGGCGTATGTGTATGCCATATTTACCGGAGATTACAGGCGTAGATTGAATGGGAGGAATGATAGCCGCCGCCTGCTTGATTGTTACCGAAGCCGTATCCTTCTTCAAATAGGCCGAAAGAACTAAAGAAATCAACGGCAACAGATAAACGGCAAAAGGCAAACGCCAGTGCACCTCCGCCAGATAACCCGTTACAGCCGTAGCCACCACCAGCGTCATATTGGTTATGGCAGAACTATAACCAAACTGCCTGACGCGATACTCTCCCGTAAAATACCGTGAAATCAATCCCGTAGAAAGCGGAATAATCAATCCAGCCCCGATACCGAGCAAAGCGCTGACAGCCATTAGCTGCCACATCCTGGAAGAAAACAAATAAAGTACCCCGCTCGCTGCAAACAGCCAAAGCCCCACCCGCAGCAAACGGATAAAATCGCGTTTCTCCGCCAATTTACCTGCCAATAGTACAAAAGGGATAATCAGCAAGGAAGGCAAAGAAGTCAACATCTGTATATCCAACTCCGTGGCATGGGGAAAAATCGTAGAAAGTTCTCCCAAAATAGGCGAAACAGCCAAGCCCGGCAATGAGGTCAGTGCAGAAACAGACCAGATACCTATAAGCGTAATAAGAGGAATGGTTCCTTGTCCGGTATTAATCTTCATAATTTAAAAAGCGGATTAGTTAGTGGAAGGACAACAAGCGATGCAACAGAATGTTCGGATAGAATAAGCGATAATTAAAAAGCAACAGCCGGTAGAGCGCCAGGATTTCCGCCCCGCCCTTTTAATAAACGCCAAATAATGTAAAACGGCGGAACTTTCTTTCGCGGGGGTCGTTGTTGTGGAAAATTCGACGGGGAAAGTCCCCGCCGCCTAAACCTTTAAAAACTTACAGTTATATGGAAGATTTGAATTTCAGAAAAGGAGATGCCAAGACAGATGTATTCGGCTCAAACCGTATGTTGCAACCCTCACCGGTAGAAAAAATACCAGACGGACCTACTACTCCCGAAATCGCTTACCAGATGGTGAAGGATGAGACCTTCGCCCAAACACAGCCCCGTCTGAACCTGGCTACATTCGTCACCACCTATATGGACGAATACGCAACCAAGCTGATGAACGAAGCCATCAACATCAACTACATCGACGAAACCGAGTATCCCCGCATCGCCGTAATGAACGGTAAATGTATCAACATCGTCGCCAACTTGTGGAACTCTCCGGAAAAAGATACCTGGAAAACAGGCGCGCTCGCCATCGGTTCTTCCGAAGCGTGTATGCTGGGCGGTGTAGCTGCATGGCTGCGCTGGCGCAAGAAACGTCAGGCGCAAGGCAAACCGTTCGATAAGCCGAACTTCGTTATCTCCACCGGTTTCCAGGTGGTATGGGAAAAGTTTGCCCAACTGTGGCAGATTGAAATGCGCGAAGTGCCCCTGACTCTTGACAAAACCACACTCGACCCTGAAGAAGCCCTGAAAATGTGTGACGAGAACACCATCTGTATCGTACCTATCCAGGGGGTTACATGGACAGGACTGAATGACGATGTTGAAGCGCTCGACAAAGCGCTCGACGCATACAATGCCAAGACCGGCTACGACATTCCCATCCACGTAGACGCTGCCAGCGGCGGTTTCATCCTCCCGTTCCTGTATCCGGAGAAAAAGTGGGACTTCCGTTTGAAATGGGTGCTTTCCATCAGTGTCAGCGGTCACAAGTTCGGCTTGGTCTATCCGGGTCTGGGCTGGGTTTGCTGGAAAGGCAAAGAGTATCTGCCCGAAGAGATGTCATTCAGCGTAAATTACCTCGGCGCCAATATCACACAAGTCGGTTTGAACTTCTCCCGTCCTGCCGCACAGATTTTAGGACAGTATTACCAGTTTATCCGTTTAGGATTTCAGGGATACAAAGAAGTACAGTACAATTCGCTCACAATCGCCAAGTATATCCACGACGAAATCGGAAAAATGGCTCCGTTCGTGAATTATTCCGATGAAGTAGTGAACCCGTTGTTCATCTGGTACTTGAAACCGGAGTATGCAAAGACCGCCAAATGGACACTGTATGACTTGCAGGATAAACTCTCGCAACAGGGTTGGATGGTTCCCGCCTATACACTGCCTTCCAAACTGGAAGATTATGTAGTAATGCGTGTCGTTGTCCGACAGGGATTCAGCCGCGACATGGCAGATATGCTGCTGGGCGACATCAAAAACGCCATTGTCGAACTGGAGAAACTGGATTACCCCACTCCCACCCGCATGGCACAGGATAAGAACCTGCCGGTAGAAAGCAAAATCTTCAATCACGGTGGAAGACACCACAAAAAATAATAAAGCAAAAACCAGCTTACCGCTCTACTGCTTTATTGCTTTAATACATTAAACAAAATATGTCGAATAAGGCTTTAGGAGACTGAAACTCCAATCTCCTATTCCTTATTCCATATAAACTCTCTATTATATAGATTATGGAAAAGAAAATATCAATCTCTCAAATCAAGGAAGTTGCCCGGGAAGCCTACAATGAGGTGAAAGAACAAACAGGCGGCAAGAATGCGGATTATATTCCGTACCTTGCCAACATAGACTCCAAGCTGTTTGGCCTCAGCATCTGCCTGATGAACGGACAGACCATCAATATCGGAGATACAGACTACCGCTTCGGTATAGAATCCGTATCAAAAGTGCATACCGCCATACTTATCCTGCGCCAATACGGTGCACAGAAAGTGCTGGATATGATTGGCGCCGATGCAACAGGACTGCCGTTCAACTCTATCATTGCCATTTTGCTGGAAAACGACCATCCCTCTACACCGTTGGTAAATGCAGGCGCTATCTCTGCCTGCTCCATGGTACAGCCGGTGGGCAACTCGGACAAGAAGTGGGATGCCATTGTACAGAATATCACAGAACTGTGCGGCTCTGCTCCACAACTCATCGACGAACTGTACAAATCGGAAACGGCTACGAACTTCAACAACCGCTCCATTGCCTGGTTATTGAAGAATTACAACCGTATCTACGACGATCCGGATGTGGCGCTCGACCTTTATACCCGCCAATGCTCGCTGGGTATCACAGCCGAACAATTGGGCATTGCAGCCGGAACGATTGCCAACAACGGCGTCAATCCCGTTACCAGACAAAGCGTATTCGATGCGGGGCTCGCACCGAAAATCACTTCAATGATTTCTACCGTGGGCTTCTACGAGCATTCGGGCGACTGGATGTACACTGCCGGCATACCTGCCAAGAGCGGCGTAGGCGGTGGCGTAATGGCCGTATTGCCCGGTGTAATGGGCGTTTCCGCTTTCGCTCCACCGTTGGACGAAGCCGGTAACTCCGTCAAGGCGCAACTGGCCGTCAAGTTCATCATGAACAAGCTCGGTCTGGGCGTATTCAACGGCGACAATGTGACAATTACAGAATAATCTCTCGTACTCTTTTTTCCAAGGTTGCTCCGAAAGCGTTACAGACGCTGAGGGGCAACCTCTTTAATGATGAATTACGGGTTGCCGACGGCAATTCCGTAACCAAACAGACCTTCATTATGAAAATGGCTCTATCGGAATTCGTTTTGCGAAAAAAAGGGATATACGGCATATTGCATGTCATCATCCTGCTGCTTTCGCTGTTCCTGGTTATCAGCATCTCCATCGATACGTTCAAAGGCATCCCCTTCTACGAGCAATCGGTGTACATGGAAGTGCAGCTATGGATTTGCGCATTGTTCCTGGCAGACTTTGTACTAGAATGGTTTCTGGCAACAGACAAGAAGCGTTATATCGCCACCCATTTCATCTTTCTGCTGGTAGCTATTCCCTATCAGAATATCATAGCCTATATGGGCTGGACTTTCTCACCCGAAGTCACCTATATGCTGCGTTTCATCCCGCTGGTACGGGGCGGCTATGCCATGGCCATCGTGGTGGGCTGGCTGACGTACAACCGCGCATCGGGCTTGTTTGTATCTTACCTGACGATGCTGCTGGCTACCGTCTATTTCTCAAGCCTTGCATTCTACGTCATGGAGCATGGGAGCAACCCTCTGGTAAAGGGGTATGGCGATGCCTTGTGGTGGGCGTTCATGGATGTGACCACGGTAGGCTCCAATATAATAGCAGTCACCGTCACAGGGCGGGTACTGTCTGTGCTGCTGGCAGCGTTGGGCATGATGATGTTCCCCATTTTCACAGTATATGTAACGAGCCTGGTAGAGCGGCGCAACAAGGAAAAGCAAGACTATTACAAAAAGATAGAACAGGAACCTGCAAAGAACACTCCTTAACTGTTAAAGCCGGGATTTTCCTCTACCCGCCGGGAACAACTGCTCCCAAGGGTTGTTATAAACGCTGATTTCGAATATATTTTTCACCAAAAACCTTAACTTATGGCAAATATTAAACAAACAGTAAAGCTGGGAGTATTTACCCTGGCAATTATGAATGTAACGGCTGTAGTATCCCTGCGTGGACTGCCCGCCGAGGCCGTATACGGAATGAGTTCGGCCTTCTATTACTTATTTGCAGCCATCGTCTTTCTTATCCCGACGTCACTCGTGGCAGCGGAACTGGCTGCTATGTTTCAGGACAAGCAAGGCGGTGTGTTCCGCTGGGTGGGTGAAGCCTACGGCAAGAAACTCGGCTTCCTCGCCATCTGGGTGCAGTGGATTGAAAGTACAATCTGGTATCCTACGGTGCTGACGTTCGGTGCTGTGTCCATCGCTTTCATCGGCATGAACGACGTACACGACATGTCGCTGGCAAACAACAAGTACTACACGCTGGCCGTGGTGCTCGTTATCTACTGGCTGGCAACTTTCATCTCCCTGAAAGGTATGAGCTGGGTAGGAAAGGTAGCCAAAGTCGGCGGTCTGGTAGGTACGATTATCCCTGCCGGATTACTGATTGTCCTCGGCATTATCTACCTCGCCACAGGCGGACATTCCAATATGGACTTCCACAGCAGCTTTTTCCCCGACCTGACGAACTTTGACAATGTGGTGCTTGCCGCAAGTATCTTCCTCTTTTATGCAGGTATGGAGATGGGCGGTATCCACGTGAAGGATGTAAACAATCCGTCCAAAAACTATCCGAAGGCTGTGTTTATCGGCGCACTGATTACGGTACTTATCTTCGTGTTGGGTACATTCGCTCTGGGTGTCATTATTCCGGCCAAGGACATCAGCCTTACACAAAGCCTGCTGGTAGGTTTCGACAATTACTTCCGTTATATCCATGCTTCCTGGCTGTCGCCGGTTATAGCCGTTGCACTGGCGTTCGGCGTGCTGGCAGGTGTGCTGACATGGGTTGCCGGTCCGTCCAAAGGTATCTTTGCCGTGGGCAAGGCAGGTTATATGCCCCCATTCTTCCAGAAAACAAACAAGCTGGGTGTACAAAAGAACATTCTGTTCGTACAAGGTGGCGCTGTAACCGTATTAAGCCTTCTGTTCGTGGTGATGCCTTCGGTACAGAGTTTCTACCAGATTCTTTCACAGTTGACGGTGGTGCTTTATCTCATCATGTATATGCTGATGTTCTCCGGAGCCATCGTATTGCGCTATAAGATGAAGAAACTGAACCGTCCGTTCCGTATCGGTAAAGGCGGTAACGGCCTGATGTGGCTTGTAGGCGGTCTCGGCTTCTGCGGCTCACTGCTTGCATTCGTACTGAGCTTCATCCCGCCCAGCCAGATTTCTACCGGCAGCAATACCGTATGGTTCTCCGTACTTATCATCGGCGCACTTATCGTGGTGATTGCTCCGTTCATCATCTACGCTTCCAAGAAGCCGAGCTGGGTTGACCCTAACAGCACTTTCGAACCGTTCCATTGGGAAGAACAACCGGCTGCACAAGTTGCAGGCAAAACCGCCACGGCTACGGCAACTGCCGGAACAGCCGCTTCGGCCACTGCAAACGAAAGCGTTGCGTCTCCCACGGGCAATGCTCCGTCAGCAAACAACAGCAACAACAGCGGTAAAGCTCCGAACATTCCCCCTAAAGGATAAAGGCAGGCTTGCTGTCATATAATTTTGCCTATAGTGGAAATCCGGTACAATGTACATCAAAAGGATTTTTCACTATAGGCAAAATCGTTTATATCAACTGTCAAACGTCCCAACGCTCGCAAACATTGGCGGCAAGCGTTTCGCATGCCCGCTGATAACCTGTTACCAGTTCGTCCATCACTTCTGCTACCGTCTGTATTCCTTTCTCATTGAGCAAGGCGGAAGCCTGACCTATTTCAAGTTCGCCCTCTTCAAGGTCTCCTTCAAAAATACCGCGTTTGGCACGTCCTCTCGACAAAAGGATACGTAAATCCTCTTCCGTAGCCCCCGCAGCTTCGGCAGCCGCCACTGCCTGCTGAAAATTACCGCGGGCCAGACGTACCGGAGACAGTTTCTTCAATAATAAACGGGTATCCCCCTCTTTCAGATGCAGGCAATATTCTTTAAACACTTCGCTGGCTGAGCTTTCTTCGGTCAAAGCAAACCGCGTACCCACCTGAACACCCTCGGCCCCCAAAGCACGCATGGCAAGAATCGCCTCACCGGTAGCAATGCCGCCGGCAGCAATCAAAGGTAGTGAGGTAACTGCACGTACAGCAGGTATCAGGCAAAGCGTAGTTGTCTCTTCGCGCCCGTTATGCCCGCCGGCTTCAAATCCTTCGGCCACAATGGCATCTACACCGGCAGCCTCGGCTTTCATGGCAAAACTCGATGACGAAACAACATGCACCACTGTAATGCCATGCTGCTTCAGCCAACCGGTCCATGTCTTGGGGTTTCCGGCAGAAGTAAACACGATACGCACCCCCTCATCTACCACTATCTGCATGATTTCCTCTATCTGGGGATACATTAAAGGAATGTTCACTCCAAATGAATGATGCGTAGCCGCACGGCACTTCCGTATATGCTCACGTAATGTTTCGGGGTGCATGGAACCTGCTCCCAACAAGCCTAAACCACCGGCATTACTTACTGCCGACGCCAACCGCCAGCCACTGCACCACACCATACCGCCTTGGATGACGGGATATTTTATTCCAAACAAAGAAGTTATTCTATTCATTAATTTATCCTTTAAAGGTTTATTTTTATGAAAACAAGAAGCGGAGAAATAAAGTTCAATACTCAAAGCGGAATATCCCTATTTGATAATCGTCTCTTTACGATGGGCAGTTATGGAATCGCCGTAGGTTCTTAATACTTCCAAAGTACGTGCACGGCGTCTGGCAGCTTTCCTGTTCCAGAAATCTTTTGTAAAAGGACGCATGAAATCACCTGCAATGCCACCGCCACCGACACTTCGCCAACTCCCCACTGCCATATTGTTGGCACGTTCGGTCACCATATAGCGCAAACCGGTAGCTTCTATCTGTTCGATACTCTCACGCGGCCCGGCATCCAACGGACGCTTTGCCCAGTCTGTATAGATTTTGAGTCTGGTCAGTTCGTAGAACGGATTGCCCCGCCATGTATTCTTGTTCACCGTAATCTTCTTCTGATAGACGGGATCCCAGTTGTATTTGGTGTTTGCGGTATAAGGCCGTAAGGTAAGCACTACCTTTTTCTCCGGCATCCGAGGCATTGCGGGTAAGGAAGCATCAAAGTCCATCCACGTCTTACTTACATCAGCCTTTGGAGAGCCCAAAGGAGCATCAATGCCCATTTCCTTCAATACATCCGGATTCAGCTTCATCTCTCCCCCGTCATTCAGCAACCGGTGCAGGCGCAAAGAGTCTTGCGGCGTCCACTCTTGAGCGTAAAGAGGAAAGGCTACCGCACAAAGCAACCCAAAAAAGAGAATAGAATACTTCACCCGATTGTTTTTTTATACCTTACACTTTATACCTAATCTCACCACCACATATAGCTGCTTCCGCAAAGCGGCTCGTCGTAGCAAGGGTCTATAGTCCACATGGTACGCGGATATTTCCTGCCTTCCCACCAACGGCGGTAACGGGCGGCTGCATCGAGCACCTCCTCATCGGTCAGGAAGTAGATGCCTTCATAATTCTCGGCATCGGTATGCACCATCTTACACCCCATCGAAGCATTATGTCCCAAACGAATCGTTTCCACCGTCCACAGGATACATTCGCCTAACCGCAGTTTTCCGCCTGCCGAATAGGATACGGGAGCCAACGGAAAAGAAGGTATTACCGTCAAATCCTCGGCATACTTCAGGAGTTCTTCAATATCTTCTTTGGCAAATTTGGGAACATTACTCAGTCCTTCAGGACTTTGAGTAGAGTATTTGCCGGTTTTCAGTTGTTTTACAAACAAATCTACATCCGGATGATTGTAATCCAGCGATTCTTTACCGCAGGATGCAAGCATAAGGCAAGCTGCCATTGCAAGTATCAGATATCCGTATTTATATAGTTTACAGAGAGCATTCATTTCGTTGTTGTATTTAAGGTTAATAAGTCATACGCACTCCACACAAAAGATTCAGGTTCGTAGGGCGTTCCGTCCGCAAGGTTCCGGTTTCGGAGTCCGTACCGAAATGGTGGGAAACCGAAGGCTCGGCAAACAAAGCAAACCGCTCATTCAATCTGTAACGCACCCCTACTCCTGCCGCTACTGACAGTTGAACGGGTTCCGCATTAAAGCCGTTATCCGCAGCGCCGGCAATGCACTTTTCGGCAGTTCCGCCTACAGTGGCATATAAATCGAGTTTGGGAGTACTTGCCAATGTCATATTCAATTTTACGGGAATCCCTAAAGTATGGAGCGTGCGGTCGGCATGCAAACGATTATACAGAATACCCGTTTCCAACGCGAACCGGCTGTTCAGACTGCGTTCCACTGTAACTGCCGCCGTCAGCGGCATATTGTAGTCCCCTTTAGGAAGAGAGGTTCCAAGAGCTGCTTTCAACGCCCACTTACGCGATTTCCGGTATTTTAAAGGAGTAGTTGCCTGCTCTTCTTCCGCAGGAACAGCGGAAAAGGTGTCCGAAGCAGAACTTATCCGGCCGGTGGTGTTCTGATAAGAACTGCCGGTTTGTGCAACGGCATTATTGTTGAAGTAACCGTCACCGGCCTGCTGCACCCGCTGCCTGATAGTGATGGAAAGCCGGACGGAAACGGACTCGCCCTCAGTTTCCGATTGGGCAGTCATGCCTGCGGGAATTCCATTGACAGGTTGTTTTGTACCGGAATTCCGTACCATCGGGGTTGCCTGATGGATAGATGGAAAAGATTCCTGCACCACATCTCCGTCCAGACTACCCTCTGGCGTCAAAGCAGCCACTTGCGTAAAGGCTTCCTTTATCTCCTCTTTCGGAGAGAAATACCAGAAAGCGGCCGAAGCGGCTCCCAGCACAAATATAACGGATGCGGCGGCTGCCACCCGATAATATTTAGGAGAAAGAACAGCCGCTCTCTTCCGACCTGCAGCCGAAGATGCCGCGTCTTCCTGCAACTGCTCCCAAAAGCCATCGCGTACCGTCATCTCTGTACCGGACAGACGGCTGCGGAACAATCCGGTTATTTCATCTTTTTCTCTCATATTCAGTATATTCTTTAATTCTTTTCGCTAACATACACTTGGCACGGTGCAACTGCGAGGTAGACGAATGCTCCTTGATATGAAGCAGTTCTGCAATCTCCTTGTGCGACTTCTCCTCGAACACGTACAAGTTGAACACGGTACGGCAGCCGTCGGGAAGTTCCGCCACGAACGCCATCAACACTTCCTCTGAAAGCCGGCTTCCGCTTTCGGCAATACTCGCTTCGTCCTGCACATCGGGAAGTTGTTCTTCGTTTACCACCAGTTGGCTGAAACGGTGCTTCCGTCGCAGATAGTCGATAGCTTGTGTCACCATCACCCTCGTTACCCACGTGCCCAATGCACATTCACCGCGAAACGTGAAGCGGGTGAAGATTTTGATAAAGCCGTCGTGCAAAACATCGTGCGCCGCATCCATATCGCCCGTATAACGGTAGCATACCGCCAGCATCTGCTTGGAATAGAGAGTGTAAAGTTCCTTTCGGGCGGAATCCTTTCCTGCCCGGCAGCCCTCTATCAGTTCTATCTCATTTTCCAATGTCAGTGCTCGTTTTACGGACGCCTCTTCGCGTCGTTTGTTAGTTAGACGCAGCATCCGGCAGAATGCTGCAATAGAATCTCTAAAAAGAAGTTAAAGAATAAGGTTATCCATATCTTTCCATTTCATCATTTGCCTTTTACAACATAAGAAAAAAGCCTCTCACAGACCTGCCCTGACGGGCAGCATTCCCTATGAGAGGCTTTCTCCTGTATTATATCGCCTTTATCAGCAGGCTTTGAAGCTCATGTCCAATCCTTTTACGGAATGCGTCAAAGCACCTACCGAGATAAAGTCTACGCCGCATTCGGCATAGTCGCGCAGAGTGTCAAAGGTGATGCCGCCGGAAGATTCCGTTTCATAACGGCCTGCTACCATTTCTACGGCTTTCTTCGTCATTTCGGGTGTAAAGTTATCGAACATGATACGGTCTACACCGCCCAAATCGAGTACCTGTTGCAGTTCGTCGAAGTTACGTACTTCAATTTCTATCTTGAGGTCCTTGCCCTTCTCCTTGCAATATTCCTTGGCACGGGTAATGGCTTTGTCAATACCACCGGCGAAGTCAACATGATTGTCTTTCAGCAGAATCATGTCGAACAGACCGATTCGATGGTTTACGCCGCCACCTATCTTCACAGCCATCTTTTCCAGAATACGCATGCCCGGAGTCGTCTTACGGGTATCGAGCACACGGGTATTCGTACCTTTCAGCTTCTCGGCATACTTATGGGTCATGGTAGCGATGCCGCTCATACGCTGCATAATGTTCAGCATCAGGCGTTCGGTCTGCAACAAAGACTGCACCTTGCCCTCCACAACCATAGCCACATCGCCCGGTTTTACTTCAGTACCGTCATTGATGAATACTTCCACTTTCATGGTGGGGTCGAAACGACGGAACACTTCTTTGGCTACCTCGATGCCGGCAAGAATACCGGCTTCTTTAATCAAAAGTTTGGATTTGCCCATTGCCGTAGCAGGAATGCACGAAAGGGTGGTGTGGTCACCATCGCCTATATCTTCGGCAAAGGCCAGGTCAATCAGCCTGTCAATCAATTCTTCTTCCTTATTCATTTGTCTTATCTATTCTTATTTGGTGTATCACATATTTGCCTGCCACTTTTCTAAAGAAACAATTCACCCGGAAGTTTCCGTTCGCGGTTGTCAGCGTACCGACTATGAAACTCGACTCATTGCGCTTTCCCTGGTGATTCACCGTAAAACCGCTCACCCGATTACCGGAAAAGAAAGATGCCATCTTTTTCTCTGCCGCTTGGCTGTCGACATTGATTGAACGACTCTCCAGAATCAGTTCCACTTTATCACTCAGATACCCGTTCAGTTCCTGAGAATTTCCTTTTTTAAAGGCGGAAACCACTCCTGCCGGCACGTCTTGCGCCATGAGCGAAACCGCCCAAATCAAGAGGCAGCCCCATAATATTACTACTCGTTTATTCATTTTCACAAGTATTAATGATAGGCAAAGGTAAGCAAATCTTATAAATAACAAGAAAAGAAAGGCGACATTCTCACAAGAAAGGATTATTTTTGCACGAAAATCAGTAACTCACATGAAAATGACTTTGCTCGTCGTAGGACGAACCGTAGAACAGCACTTTATTACAGCCATCAATGACTATATACAGCGCACGCGACGTTATCTCTCGTTCGATATGGAAGTTATCCCGGAACTGAAAAATACCAAAAGCCTCTCCGCAGACGTACAAAAAGAAAAAGAGGGCGAACTGATACTGAAAGCGCTCCAACCGGGCGATGTGGTGGTGCTGCTGGATGAGGGCGGAAAAGAAATGCGCTCCATAGAGTTCGCAGACTATATGAAGCGCAAGATGAATACCGTAAACAAACGGCTGGTTTTTATCATTGGCGGGCCTTACGGCTTCTCACCCAAAGTCTATGAAGCGGCACACGAGAAACTGTCTCTTTCGCGCATGACCTTTTCGCATCAGATGATAAGACTTATTTTTGTGGAGCAGTTATACCGTGCCATGACCATACTGAACGGCGGGCCGTATCACCATGAATAAATCGGAAAGCCTCTCTCTAAACAATCTCCTGCAATAGGGCCGGAATTTCGGGAGTGCTGTTTTTTATAACTGTAATACGGCTTTTCCCTTCCGGCGTCAGCGCAAAGTGCATCTGACGCTTATCCGTTTTTCCTACCAGACGGGTAATCAGCTTCTTGTCCTCTACCGAGCGGATTACCTTGGAAGTATTGGAAGCTGACAGTCCGAGCGCTTCCGCTATCTCGCTGGAGGTGAGTTTGGGCGTATTGAGCAGGGTACACAACAGCATACCTTCATTCAACGACAAGTCAAACTCCTGCATGAATTTTACTTCAAACTCGGCTATCGCCCGGTAAATATCGCGGATTCTACATAAAGTTTCCATTATTCCGTTTATATAAATAGATTCACATTCGCCTTGTCCGCGCGCTCCATATAGGTCGCTACACCGCCTATGGTAACTTCGTCCAGCAATTCTTCGCGCCGGATGCCCATCATATCCATAGACATCTGACAAGCAATAAACTCAACTCCTTGCGCCAACGCCTGAGAACGCAACGATTCCAAAGAATCTATTCCTTTCCGCTTCATCAGGAAGCGCATCATCCTGCTGCCCAAGCCCATCATATTCATTTTAGACAGTTTCAGCCGCAATGAACTGGACGGAAGCATCATACCGAACATCTTTCCGAAAATATCTTTCTCTGTCCGGGGTTTCTGTATCTTCTTCAAGACATTCAATCCCCAGAAGGTGAAGAATATCGACACTTTCTGTCCGGTTGCCGCTGCGCCGTTAGCGAGTACAAAGGTAGCTAAAGCCTTGTCTAAATCATCGCTAAAAAGAATTAAAGTTTTTCCCCGTCCGCCTGCTGCCGGAAGAGACGACGGGCAGGTACAAGCCTCATCGCCTTTTTCAAGCAATACCGTGTAGCGTCCTTTTTCTTCCTTTTTCTCTATCAGCTTGTTGCCCGTAGTGGCACACCAGGCAGAAGCGTCACGTGCAAATCCGGCATCGGTTGCCACAATTTCCACCCGCTCACCCGG
This sequence comes from Bacteroides sp. NSJ-48, assembly GCF_014287405.1. Taxonomy (NCBI): domain Bacteria; kingdom Pseudomonadati; phylum Bacteroidota; class Bacteroidia; order Bacteroidales; family Bacteroidaceae; genus Bacteroides; species Bacteroides sp. NSJ-48. The sequence goes on from NZ_JACOOD010000001.1 coordinate 178,134, forward strand.
AGCGATGCTGTCCATGGCTTTCTTTACCTGCATGATAGGGCCGGGACATTGCAGGCCGCAGGCATTAACCCTCAAAGGCTCTTTGACAGAACCGCTCTGTGCCGATTGCGACGGAGCGGATGCAGCAGGCTGCGCCGGCGATGATGCCGTAGGAGCAGGAATGGGCGCCACTGCCGTAGAATAGGTCTTATATCCGCCTATCAAGTTGGCCGTATTGCGATAACCGCGCCCTATCAGAATACGTTGTGCCAAATATCCGCGCAAACCTACGGCACAGAAAAGCACGACGGGCTTATCCGCCAGTATTTCCGACAAACGGTCGCGCATCTCATCCAGCGGGATATTGACAGCTCCCGGAATCGTTCCGAACGAGAACTCTTCGGGGGTACGGGTATCTATCAGCATTACTTCGTCTTTCTTCTCTGCCAGTTCGCGCCAGGAGATAACCGGCATGGCGCCGCTGATAATATTGGAAGCCACGTATCCGGCTATGGCAATAGGGTCTTTTGCCGATGAGAATGGCGGTGCATAGGTGTGCTCCGTTTCCATCAAATCGTAAACGGTTCCGCCATGTTTGATAAGTCCCGCTATCTGGTCGATGCGCTTATCCACTCCCTCGTAGCCTACGCATTGCGCACCATAGAGTTTTCCGGTTTTCGGATGGAACGTCAGTTTCAAGGTCAGAGGCAACGCATCGGGATAATAACCTGCATGCGAAGCAGAATGGGTTACCGAGCTTTGATACTCCATGCCCCATTGTTTCAGACGCTTGGCGGCAAGTCCAGTAGAGGCTACCGTCATATCAAAGACTTTGGCGATGGATGTGCCGATGGCTCCTTCGTAGGATGTGGTATTGCCCAATGCCATATTATCGGCAACGATGCGTCCCTGACGGTTTGCCGGATTGGCCAGATAGTTGAGCCACGGTTTTCCGGTCAGCGGATGGGGATATTCAATGGCATCGCCCACGGCATAGATGTCTTTTGCGGAAGTTTCCAAATACTCGTCTACCCGGATACCACCCATTTCGCCCAACTCCAAACCTGCCTGTTGCGCCAATGCCGTTGCCGGACGCACACCGATAGAAAGCAATACCATATCGGCAGGAATCGTCTTGCCACTTTTCAGAAAAACGGTAATTCCCTCTTCTGTACGGCGGAAACGGGTAACGCCCTCTTCCAGATAAAGGGAAACGCCTTTTTCGATCAGATGCTGGTGAATAGGTGCAGCCATGGAGAAGTCGATAGGCGCCATAACCTGATTGCCCATCTCCACAACAGAAACCGCAACGCCCGCATGATGCAGGTTTTCCGCCATCTCAAGTCCGATGAAGCCTGCGCCTACTACAACTGCGCGTTTTACTTGCTTGTCTATGATATAAGCCTTAATACGGTCGGTATCTTCCACATTGCGAAGCGTAAAGATGCCTTCCGAATCGATGCCTTCCAAAGGCGGTTTCACCGGATTGGCTCCCGGAGAAAGCAGAAGTTTGTCATAGGTTTCTTCATATTCCTTTCCATCTGCTTTACGGATAGTTAATGTCTTCTTTTCCGGATCGATTGCGATTACTTCGTTCTCTACCCGCACATCAATACGGAAACGTTTACCGAATGATGCGGGAGTCTGAACCAATAGTTTTTCGCGCTCGGCAATAACTCCGCCTATATAATAAGGTAATCCGCAATTGGCATAGGAAATGTATTTGCCTTTCTCCAATAAAATGATTTCAGCTTGCTCATCTATTCTTCTTAACCGGGCAGCAGCCGTGGCTCCACCTGCAACGCCACCGATAATTACATATTTCATATTTCTTTCTTTTTAGTTTGACACTGCAAAGAAAGCAATAATTTCCAATATAAAATAGTTTCCTTAGGAAAATAATGTTAATAGGTTATATTTTAGAGAGTAATATGGGCATAAAGATGATAATAAAAGAAAAGGTTTTAATCAAGAGATGAAGAAAAAACGTAGAAGCAGAGAAAAGACAGGTGGTAATTCTTCTTCCGTAAAGGGCTACTTTAGCATTTCAAAGTTAAACTTTAGTGTGCTAAAGTAGCCCTTTACGGAAGAAGAATTACCACCCTATTTTATTAAGACCGGCAGCCGTATACCAAGCTGTAGAACGATATGCGGCAGCAGCCTGAGAATCTAAGGAAAAAGGAATATAATGAGACACACCACAAGTCCGCCCCTGCGATATAGGGAACATTCCGATATAAGACGAATAATTCTTTGGAGTGGCTTTCCAATAAATAATTGCATTATTAGCTGCACTTGTCCAATTATCTATATCCGAAGACAAGTATTGCATTAACTGTCTCATATCATAATAGCCAATATACGAACTACTCGACTTAGCACGTCTATCATAATTATATATATTACTATTTAAAAGTAGATTCAATAGTATCGGGTCTGAACTCAAAGTCTGCTTCGTCACAGACGCCAAATTTTCTAAAGCAGCACAATCTATAACAGATACAGAAACACCAGCAGTCCAAGGATCTTCAAAACGACTAGGACGGTCCCCTGTATATAAAGCTGCATAAGGATCATAATATGCTTTACCAATCTCTATTCCTACATTAGCCGCAGCAAACATAGCCGGTACGACTTTATCATAAGAAGCGCCTGGTCCTGGGATTTCTGTTGGAGAACCTATAATATAATCAACATAGTCATGCAATTCATACACTACTTCTACGGACTGTCCGAAACAAGCGTCAAACAAGATAAAATCCAAATGACATCCTACTTTTTCAAATATGAAAGCCATATCAGCAATATTCAGATGATGACCGCTATCTTCACCTATCCAGCGTGTAGAAGTCTTTTTTACAATTGGCAAAGGACTGGGAATCCATCCTTCTCCATGCGACCAAACCACTAACCCATAACTCTCTGCGGGATATTCAGCAAATGTACGCTTCATAACTTCCTCCATCACCGAGGCATCAGTAGAAACCTGCTCTTTATACTCCCTCACAACTTCCTTCAACACAGTACCGGATTTATCTTTTGACAAACGAAACAGCGTAGGAGGATTATAGGACGGAGAGCCTTCCCTACTATTATCGTCTACATAAACTAAAAGATTGTTGTCTGAAGCATCCACGGCAGCCATTCCTACCATCATCTCATCAATATCCAATGATGCGTAATTTGACAAACTATTGTCTGCCATTATATAGACCAACACAGTCCGGCTAACTTTCTCAGGTGGCACCGGATCATCATCTTGATTACAAGCCGTAAACAAAAGGAAAAAAGATATGCACAGCAATGTATAAAGCTTCATTCTCATAGGTATCGTATAATTGTTGCAACGCACCGATTACTCTTCCGGCTTCTTAAAACTGAACTTATCCGACGTAATAGCCTGCAACACCATTGTGCTCTTCTTATACTTCGCCTTTACCTTGACAGCTTCCTTTTCCAGTTTCTTTTTATTCTCACTGAAATAGATCATACACGTATAATCGGGTTTCTTCAAATCGTATTCCAGATAGTTTTTCAATTGATAGCTGTACAAGTCACGCTTGGGCAAAAAGCCGTTCTTGTCCAGTGCCGTACTGTCCAATACTTGGATTTCCGTACAATACACTACCGAATCATTGAAAGACGCCGCTACGCCAAAAGCATAAACAGGCTTATGGCTTTTCATTGTAAATGCTGTACACAAAGTAAATACGAGCATCACTGCAAATACTATTTTTATGTGCTTCATAACTTCTTTTTGATTGTTTAATGGGGCAAAGATAATAAAAAAACCGGCCATCCACTCTGGACAGACCGGTTTTCTTAATTTCTTTTATTTGTCAGAAACCGATATTCTTATTTATCCCAAATAAGATTTGAGCAATTTACTACGATTACTTTGTCTTAATCTTCTGATTGCTTTTTCCTTAATCTGGCGGACACGCTCACGTGTGAGACCGAATTTGTCGCCGATTTCCTCTAATGTCATTTCCTGCTGTCCGATACCGAAAAACATCTGTATGATTTCTTTTTCCCTATCGGTTAACGTAGAAAGAGCTCTATCAATTTCCCTCGCAAGAGACTCGTTCACCAAAGAGCGGTCGGCCATAGGAGAGTCGTCGTTGACCAGCACATCGAGCAAGCTGTTGTCTTCTCCTTCAACGAAAGGCGCGTCTACCGAAATATGGCGGCCGGAAACCTTCAGCGTATCGGAGATTTTGTCAACAGGGATTTCCAGTTCATCGGCAAGTTCTTCGGGCGACGGGCGGCGTTCGTTTTCCTGCTCGAACTTGGAGAAGGCCTTGCTGATTTTATTCAGCGAGCCTACCTGGTTCAAGGGAAGACGCACAATACGCGACTGCTCTGCCAAAGCCTGCAAAATGGACTGACGTATCCACCATACTGCATAACTGATGAACTTGAAACCACGTGTCTCATCGAACTTTTCGGCAGCCTTAATCAGTCCTAAATTACCCTCGTTAATCAAGTCGGGCAAACTCAAACCCTGGTTCTGGTACTGTTTGGCTACAGATACAACGAAACGCAGATTGGCACGTGTCAATTTCTCCAGTGCAACACGGTCACCCTTGCGGATGCGCTGAGCGAGCTCTACCTCTTCTTCGACTGTAATGAGGTCTTCGCGACCGATTTCCTGCAAATACTTGTCAAGAGAAGCGCTCTCTCTGTTAGTGATACTTTTGGTAATTTTTAGTTGTCTCATTCTTATAATACAGATTTGGGTTGCAAAGTTACGACAAATTATTTATTACAACACTAACATGCCGAAACTTTTTCACCTTATTTATACCTTACTTATACAACAAAAAAGATGTCGGCAAGTATTCGCCGACACCTTTCTTTTCATCTTTCTTTGCTTATATTACAATCTTCTTACCTGATTATCATGTTTTTGTTATTCCTGGCTCAAATCAACAGCATAACTTGCACGCTTGCCCGACGGGAACATACCGGTGATAAACAACACTTGTTCGGGAGATTGGGCGGCAGCTTTCAGTACCTGCTCCATGTCCTCTACCGACTTCATCTGTACATTGTTCGCCTTGAGGATGATGAATCCCTTACGGATACCGGCATCTGCCATTTTACCGTTGGACACTCCGGTTACTTCCAAACCGTAACCCAAGTTAAGTTGTCTCTTCAATTCGGAAGATACAGGCTTGAAAGCTGCACCCAACAGTTCCATTCCGGCATCTTTCACTACTTTCGTATTGCCTTGAGAGTTCTTCAGCGTCAATACAAATTCCTTCTCTTTCTTGTCACGGATTACCTTCACCTTTACTTTATCGCCCGGACGATGCTTAGCCAGCACTTCCTGCAAATCGGTAAACTTATGCACCTTCTTACCGTCAATACCGATGATAACGTCATCCGACTTCAACACACCGGCAGCAGAACCGCCTTCTACAACTTCGGCAATCAAGACACCTTCCTTCACACCGAGTTCGTCGGCTTTCTTCTTCATTTCCTCAGCCAGTCTTTCGTCCATTTGCAGGTCTGTGCCCAATGTAGTACCGGTAATACCCAGCAAAGCACGCTGTACCGTACCGAACTGCTTCAAGTCCGCTACAACTTTCGTCATGATGCTGGTGGGGATTGCAAAGCCGTAGCCGGAGTATGCACCTGTCGGTGAATACAACATGGCGTTGATACCTACCAGCTCACCTCTTGCATTAACCAGCGCACCACCACTGTTGCCCTGATTGATGGCAGCATCCGTCTGGATGAAGGACTGGATATTCGCAGCCTGTCCGTTGGACGCCGTTGCGCCGATGGCACGAGCCTTTGCACTGACGATACCGGCTGTTACGGTAGAGTTCAGGTTGAACGGGTTACCTACCGCCAACACCCACTCACCTACTTTCAGTTCGTCGGAGTTGCCTACCGGTACTGTGGGGAAATCGTCACCCTCAATCTTAATCAGCGCAAGGTCGGTGCTGGGGTCAGTACCGATGATGCGGCCTTTCAACTCGCGGTCATCGTTCAGTTTCACGGTAATTTCATCAGCACCCTCAACCACGTGGTTGTTGGTTACGATATAGCCGTCTTTGGAAATAATCACGCCGGAGCCGAAACCTACGCGCGGTTGGGTCTGTATCTGACGCTGCTGTCCGCGACCGTCACCGAAGAAGAAGTCAAAAATATCCGGCATGCTCTGCACTGTCTGAGTCTTGCTCAACTGTTTGGCACGTATATGTACTACGGCATGAACCGAACTTTCTGCCGCTTGCGTCAGGTCAACAGGCTGCGCATCCGTCGCGTTATAAGCAGCCAACCGTAAATTATTAGGGTTCTGCTGGAACAATTCGCTAAATGTAGCAGACTTTTCCTTATTCTGCATCTTATAAGTGGTAACACCGGCCACTCCTGCACTCAGAACTACAATGGCTGCAACTCCAAGGATGTTTTTTGTTGTCTGTTTCATATTACTTTCTATTTTCTTTAATTGTTAATATTCAAATCTCATTTAACATTCTGACGTTAAAATAACGACAAAAATCGTTCTGTTATTCCGCTTGTCACTCTTTTTTGTTCTCTTTTAACAGTGAATATTTGGGACTTAACAGCGGTTAACGGCAGAAGCTGACAAATTAGCATTTATGCACGATTACTGTCTGTTAAAAGACTGACAGATAGACAAAACAAAAACGCACCATCCGTTTGCCTGTAACGGATGATGCGTTGAGGTTCAACAGATGATGCGTTTCGCCTCAACACATCATCTGTTTTCAAGCTGTATGCCATACCTTAATAATTAAGGTAATCGATGTCCATATGGTAACTCCATTGCGGAAAATAAAGGTTTCCACCTTCCCACTCTACCTCGCCGCGCTGGAAATCCACGGTTTCGCTACGCGGATACTTCTTTTCGGGCACTAACGGCATGCCGTAATCGGTATTTACAATCATGCGCCAGGAGTCGATACCACCCAGGAAGAAATACTCTTCATCGGCATTGCGGGCAAAAGCCGGGATTCCGAACGATTGGTCTACAGGCACCCACCCAACACCTTCAAAATATACTTCCGCCCAATCGTGCAGGTTCCAAGCACGGGGATGCATCATGAACCCGCTCTGAAAATGTGCGGGAATGCCGCTGATGCGGCATAAGGTTATGAATAAAAGGCTGACCTGACCGCAATCGCCGTGACGGTTGTCCAATACATATTCCGGAATATTCTCAATCGTGGAATACTCGCGGGCAGATGCCCAGGGGAAGTGGTCGTTAATCCAACGGAAGATGCGCTTCGCCTTTAAATAAGGATTGGTTTCACCTGCTGTCAACTTGGCAGCCAACTCACGCAGCCGCGGAGAGAAGACGATGTGTTTCTCCCGCTCGGCGGTATACTCTTTATAAAGAGCGGCAGTCGTATCATAAGGCAGAACATCTTCCGCACGCAGATTATGCCACTCTCCGCAGGAGGTATATTCAAATGTTTCGGAGAACACGGTAGGCTCTCCTTGTACCGCACACTTTTCCATATAGAGCGTGCTATGCCGGCACTCTTGCGGAGAAAAGACATACTCCGGCTCACTGGCAGAGATGAACTTCACATCCCGCTGCCGGGCCTGGTCGGTACGGGGATAAGGCAACCAGCAGCGAACCAGCTTTCCGGCAGGAACGGCATTGGTGTCTACCGTCAGCGTATAAGTGACACGCATCCGCTTAGGAGCGACTATCGCCTTGTTTTCTTTCTTCACGGCGGTAATCACTTCGGGCAGATTCTCTTTATTCACCTTCTCACTTCCGCTTAGAGCAGTGCCCTCTTTGGCTATCTTTATATCATAGCAGGCAGAATCCACACGAAACAGGTTAGGACCGGCATTACGGAAATAGCGTTTTTCGCCATCCAGAACCATGCACTCCAAAGCATTGGATGCTTCCCACTGCCGCATCTGTTCGTCCGTTACATCAGGGATATACTTTCTGATATAGTCCTTGACCTGAGATTCCGTCAAACAAAAATCCGTAAGCAGACGCTGGTGCAAATCATCATCCCAACTGTATGGTTTATTCTCCGGTTTCGTGCTGCAAGCAGAAACAAAAACAAACAAAAAGACAATATATAGCAGATTCTTCATGGATTATATAAGTAAATCAGTTTATATCAGGAGCACCTGTCACTGTATGATTTCCGTACTTTTATATCTTCACGACTCCAATACCCGGCAAGTCCGGCAGTGTAATCTTTCCCTTTACAACTTCCATTCCCTTGAAACGGTCGTTGGCTATCAGCAAACTGCCGTCCAAATCGGCAAAATCAACTGCCGGAGAAAATTGTGCAGCCGCAGAAATGGCACACGAAGTTTCGGTCATGCACCCCACCATTACTTTCATGCCCAAAGCACGCGCCAGTGTCACCATCTTCCATGCCTCACGCATACCGGTACATTTCATCAGCTTGATATTGATACCGGTAAAAGCATCTTTCAGCCCTACTATATCTTTTAAGCGTTGGATGGATTCATCTGCAAATACCGGCAACGGACTTTGCCCGGTTACCCACGCAATATCATCCAATTGCTCTTTAGGCATGGGCTGCTCTATCATCACAATGCCTTTCTCTTTCAGCCAGTGAATCATATCAAGCGCATAGTGTTTGTCTTTCCAGCCCTGATTGGCGTCAATGGCGATAGGCAGGTCGGTTACCGAGCGGATGGTCTCGATCATCTCCTTATCGTTGTCGCGCCCCAGCTTCACCTTCAGGATATTGAACTGCCCGGCACACTCTTTGGTCTTTTCACGCACCACATCGGGCGTATCAATACCGATGGTAAAGGTGGTAGAAGGCGCTTTCTCCTTATCCAATCCCCAGATTTTATACCAAGGGGCCTGCAACAATTTACCCACCAAATCGTGCAAGGCAATATCCACCGCAGTCTTGGCCGCCGAATCTCCTGCAGAGAGACTGTCTATATAACTCAGGATATCTTCCAGCCGGAAAGGATCGGAGAACTGTCCGATAACATCCTGCACTTTCTTTAAGAAAGCCAGTACGCTGTCCATCGTGCCCAATTCGTGTTGCAGATAGGGCGGCATGGAGGCTTCGCCATAACCGATGATGCCATCATACTCTATTTCGACCTGCACATCGGGAGTGGTGGTGCGCGAATAAGCAGCCACCGTAAACACATGACGCAACTTCAGTTCATACGGAAAGAAACGCAGCTTCATCTTAGGCGTAACGCCACTCTTATTGATATTGAACAAAGCAGGCGCCGCACCCTCACCTGCCAATACGCTATTGATAGCCATGCCCGAACCTAAGGCGGCAAAGGCGGCGGTCTTTAAAAAGTCTCTTCTGTTTTGCATGTCATTTATAGTATTCATTGGTTTCCGTCGTATTTAATCCCTCTTCCTTATTTATATAAGGTAATACGCGCGTAGCGAACAGCAACCGCCCGAGATTGTACTCATCGAACAATTCATCTGCCGGGTCGAAACTGCTGATATGCACATCGCCCTGCGAATGGATGAAACGCTTGCCGCCAATATACATACCCACGTGTACGACCCGTTCTTTACGTTCCGGAGTTGCCTTGCGGCCGAAGAATATCAAATCGCCCGGTTGCAGGTTGGAGAAATCGGCTGCAATGTCTATATGCTCGCCCACATAAGCCTGCTGGGAAGCATCACGTGGTATAATGATGTCGTGCATAAAAAGTATGGTACGCATAAATCCGCTGCAATCCACGCCTTTCGATGAAGTTCCCGCCCAAAGATAAGGTATTCCCATCATGGTGTGTGCCGTACGGATAATGCCGGCGGCATCCTGCTGCAAGCCGGAACGCCATTTCTTCTCGGGCATGGCTATGGATTTGGAGATGTATCCCCGGCGACCGTCGGGATAGGTCACCTTGTAGAAAGCTCCCTTGCTCCCTTCCCACTTCAAACGGTTGCCGGCCACAACGTCCGAAACCGTTTGTGAAGTTTGGTTTGGCTCGGAATAAACAAAACCGTAATGAGCGGTCACAACGATCTTTTCCGCCTTGTTCCACGCAGCCATTTCTTCTTCGGTCACCGGATGTACACCCACACGATGCACCCAAGCGATATAATTGTCGGGAGTCTGGATACGCACCCAGCCATCGCGCTGCAATACGCGCACTGGCATCCCCATCAAACTCTGCGTCATCATTTCCGACGAAAAATCCGGAGCGACACGCATATTTGCCACAGACACATTGATAATACCGCAGGTTTTGCCTTCCAGCCCCTTCACATCGGGAAGCAGTTCAAGACAGTCCATTACGGTATAGCCTTTTCTTGCCAGTTCCTTCAACAATACGTTTTTCGCTTCTGCCGAAGTAGTGACGCCACGCAGCATCACATTCTTATCGGAAAAAGAATAATCTATATCCAGCAATGCCACACGCCTGTCCGGTGCAAACTGTTTTTTCAAACTGTCGGTAAGGTGTGCCACCTCTGCCGGTATATCACGATCTCCGGACTCCGAAGCAACGGTAAATAGAGGTATCAAGAGAAACACAGCAAAGAGTGAGGCTAACTTTTTCATAAGCTTATATGAATTTGGGGGTTATTAATGTTAGCAAAGCTAACAAATTATTCTGAAAGAGATACATATTTTCAGTGTTTTTAAGAAATTACACAAATAAAACACCGATAACGAACAAATCACCGGTCACCTGACGTCAATCACTAAAAAATTCCTATCTTTGCACCTCAAAGCAGTTGGTCGGTCTGTCGCTTGCGCCCCGTGCGCATGAGGAAAGTCCGGGCAACACAGAGCATCCTACTTCCTAACAGAAAGCTGTCCGCGAGGGTAGAGTAACGTAGAAGAAAATAACCGCCATGCCTTCCGGGGTTGTGGTAAGGGTGAGAAGGTGGGGTAAGAGCCCACCGGCCTTGTGGCGACACAAGGGCTGTACGTCTTAGGAGTTGTAAGGTCATGTAAACCGACGTTATGAGAGTTGCTCGCTCCATGTCGGAGGGTAGACCGCTAAAGCCTGTATGGCAACATACGGCTCAGATAAATGACAGACGCCTTGATTCAATTGCTGAATCAGGGAACAGAACCCGGCTTACAGACCGACTGCTTTTTTAAATTAAAAATTAAAAATTGAGAATTAAGAAATAAAGCCCTTTCGGCATACTATCGTTTTTCAATTCTCGATTCTCATTTTTCAATTTAGCATGAACAAGCGCATTGCCACCCTTTGGAAATTCCTGACATACGACATCTGGCGTATTACAGAAGATGAAGTCACTAAAACGACTTTCTCCTTATATAATATTATCAAGACCATTTATCTCTGCATCAACCGCTTTACCAAAGACAGGCTTGTAAACAAGGCATCGGCATTGACATATAGCACTTTACTGGCTATTGTACCTATCCTGGCCATTGTGTTTGCCATTGCACGCGGGTTCGGCTTCGACAATCTGATGGAGAGTCAAATCGTTCAAGGCTTCGGCGGCCCGTCGGAAACAACGGAAGTTATCTTTCAATTCGTCAACTCCTATCTATCGCAAACCAAAAACGGCATATTCATCGGCGTGGGCCTGATCATGTTATTGTGGACGGTGCTCAACCTGATTAACAACATGGAGATTACCTTCAACCGCATCTGGCAGGTAAAAAAAGCAAGAAGCATGTACCGTAAAATCACGGATTACTTCTCCATGCTCCTGCTGATACCCCTTCTGCTGGTAGTTTCGGGCGGTCTTTCCATATTTATGAGCACCATGCTGAAGAATGTGACAGACTTCACCCTGCTCGCTCCCATCGGCAAATTCCTAATCCGCCTCATACCTTTTGTGCTGACATGGGTGATGTTCACGGCACTGTATGTTTTCATGCCCAATACAAAGGTGAAACTCAAGCATGCGCTGATTTCGGGCATTCTGGCAGGTACGGCACACCAGGCGTTCCAGTTCCTCTATATCAGCAGCCAGTTGTGGGTATCCCGTTACAACGCCATTTACGGTAGTTTTGCGGCACTTCCCATGTTCCTGTTGTGGTTGCAGATATCGTGGACCATCTGCCTTTTCGGAGCGGAACTGACGTATGCCGGACAAAACATCCGGAACTTCAGTTTCGATAAGGATGCACGCAACATCAGCCGCCGTTACCGCGACTTCATCTCCATCCTCATCATGTCGTTCGTAGCCAAACGTTTTGAAAAGAACGAACCGCCCTATACCGCCGAAGACATATCCGAGGAATGCCAGATACCCATACGCCTGACCAACCAGACTCTTTATGAACTGCAGGAAATCAACCTTCTGCACGAAGTGGTGACCGATGCCAAAAGCCAGGACATCGCCTACCAGCCTTCCATGGACATCAGCAAGCTGAACGTTGCTCTCCTGCTGGACAAGCTGGACACTCACGGTTCCGAGGACTTCAAGATAGACAAGGACAAAGAATTCCACGGGCAATGGGAAACACTGATGAAAGCACGGGAAGAGTACTACAAGAGTGCAAGCCAAGTACTGCTGAAAGACCTGTAACGGTAGCTTTAATAATGGTTGTATGAAACAACCTTGTCCTTGGATTTCCTGGACTTCTTCCGTTTGTCTTTTGCCGGATAGCCTATCGTGATGTCGAGCAACAGACGTTTATTGGCAGGAATGCCGGTAAGCTTCTTAATCTCCTTTTCATCGAACCAGCCCAGGATGCACGAACCCAGCCCCTCGCTTTCGGCAGCCAGCGTAATATGAGCGGTGGCAATGCCGATATCTATCAGAGGGAAATACTTGTCCTTAATCTTGGCGCCCAAGAAAGAAGTGATATTCATGGATTCTTCCACCACCAGAATATGTACCGGAGCATCTTTGGCAAACTTATTCATCCCCAATCCGGCAGTGGCCTTACCCACTTTTACAGCAAGTTCCGGATCGGTGATCACCACAAAACGCCACGGCTGTGCATTGCATGCCGAAGGCGACAGCCGGGCAGCTTCCAAAATACGTTCCAACTTCTCCGGCTCTACCGCACGGGACATATCATAAGCACGGTCGCTTTGACGTGAAGCGGCCAATTGCAAAAAATCATTCATAATAAGATATGAGTTATGAATTATAAATTATGAGTTATAACTCTATTTATACTGTATCATTCTGCTGATATATTTACCGATAATATCGAATTCGAGATTCACTACGCTCCCCACCTTGAAAGCGTGGAAATTGGTATGCTCGAAGGTATAAGGGATAATGGCTACCTGAAAGGTATCGTCCGTAGGGTTGCACACGGTCAGGCTGACACCGTTTACGGTTACCGAGCCTTTATCCACGGTGATATAACCGCGCTTCGCCATTTCCTTATCAAAGGCATACCGGAACGTAAAGTAATAGCTGCCCTCGGCATCCTTTATGTCCACACAGGTTGCCGTTTGGTCTACGTGTCCCTGTACGATGTGTCCGTCCAGACGGCCGTTCATCATCATGCTGCGCTCCACGTTCACTTCATCGCCTACTTCCAACAAGCCGAGATTGGAACGGTCCAGCGTCTCTTTCATCGCCGTCACCGTATAAGTATCATCCGTCATGCTGACAACCGTAAGGCATACGCCATTATGAGATACGCTCTGGTCTATTTTTAATTCATTTACGAACGAACACTTGAAAGTAAAGTGCACGTTTTCTTGGTCTCTGACCATAGCCACCAGTGTGGCACATTCTTCTACTATTCCGGAAAACATAAGCTTGTTACAATTTAAATTTAGATATTACCCGCATTGCGGATGCGACAAAGATACAAAAAGGGTCTCATATAGAAATGAAAAAAAGGAAGCTTTTCACAAAGCCTCCTTTTTCAGTTTTCAATAGGTATTAGTTTTTTTTAAGGTAAAAAGATTGTTTTCAGGATAACGTTGCAAAGATAGCCGCTTTTCAAGATACCAACCAAATTAAAAAACATGTCTTATAACATCTTTTCTGTAATTCTTTTGATTTTATTATCATTTCAAAGCAAATTTCTACATCTGCAATCGTTTTCAATGGGCAAATATAGGGCTATTTTCCATTAAACACTAAAAATATCCTAAAAAGTTGACTATTTCTTATCGTCTGCATAGTGTTCGTCCGTACGTCCGCTATGTTTCAGCACCTTCGCATCGATAAAAAACACTATTTCCTCGGCGATATTCGTAATATGGTCTCCGGAACGTTCCAGCTTACGGAAAACACTAACCAGATTCAGACAAGAGAGTGCGCTTTCGGGATGCTTGCCGATATAATCTGCCAGAACAGCAGTGGCATTTGCATTAATTTCATCCAGCAGGTTATCTTTGGCGAATACCGCGGTTGCCAGTTCCTGACTTTCTTCCTGAAGAGCTCGTTTGGCAAGTTCAAGCATGGCCGAAACTTGATTTATCATCTCCTCCAGGCGCAGTTCCTTCACCAGTCCGCTTGCCAGAATCGGTTCCTTGCAATTCAGCGCAAAGCGGGCTATGCCTTCGGCGAAATCGCCCAAACGCTCCAGGTTCGTATTGATTTTGAGCATGGCAAGCACAAAACGCAAGTCGATAGCGACAGGATTATAGAGGGCGATGATGTCTTCTATATCACTGTCTATCTTGAGTTCGAAGGCATTGACACGACGTTCGCGCACCAATACCTGCTGTGCCAGCTCGCGGTCCAAAGTCAGTACGGCTTCTCCGGCACGGCCGAGCTGGTTATACACTAAAGTCCACATTTCGTCTATTTCTTTTTTCAGCAAGACGAGCTCTGATTCGATAAACTGCACCATAATGTTTTTCTATTTCAAAATTATCAATTTCCTAATCATATCACTTGTTCCAACGCATGAAACTGTCCGTACCAAGGCATGGTATCGCCCGTACCACGGCATGAAACTCACTGTACCAAAGGGTGGTAGTGTCTGTACCAACGCGTGGTACGAGAAGTACCATGCCGTGAAATTCCCCGTACCGGCACGTGGTATTTTTTTCATATTGCCTACGTTTTTCCGCGTACAAAGAAACAAGGGAAATATTAAGGCAGTATGACTATTGTTTGAAAGAAATGTTTCAAACATGTTACAAAACCGTTACAATACGCACAAACCCGCCGCATGTAACAAGAATGCAACATGCGTTGCTTTAATTCGCATGCAAAAAACTCCGGCTTTCACGGTTCGTGTCTGCCGCCTTCCGGACAGGAAATCACTAAAAAAGAGCGGATATATTCCCGTGAAATAACGATATACGAAAAAATAGTCGTACTTTTGCGTCACTATACGAATAACAATAGCATTATGGCAGAAATAAAAAGCGAAGAAACAAGCGAAAAGAAGAGCCTGAACTTCATTGAACAAATAGTAGAGAACGATTTGAAAGAGGGTAAAAACGACGGAAAGGTACAGACACGTTTCCCGCCGGAGCCTAACGGTTATCTTCACATCGGACATGCCAAGGCCATTTGTCTGGACTTCGGCATTGCCGCCGCACATGGCGGAGTCTGCAACCTGCGTTTCGATGACACCAACCCCACCAAAGAAGATGTGGAATATGTGGAAGCCATCAAGGAAGATATTCAATGGCTGGGTTACCAGTGGGGCAACGAATACTATGCCTCCGACTACTTCCAGCAGTTATGGGACTTCGCCATCCGCCTCATCAAAGAAGGCAAAGCATATATCGACGAGCAGACATCCGAGCAGATTGCCGCTCAAAAAGGCACTCCTACCCAACCCGGTGTGGAAAGCCCTTACCGCAACCGTCCCATCGAGGAAACACTCGAACTGTTCCAAAAGATGAATACCGGCGAGATAGAGGAAGGCGCCATGGTGCTCCGTGCCAAAATTGACATGGCAAGTCCCAACATGCACTTCCGCGACCCGATTATCTATCGCGTGGTGAAACATCCGCACCACCGTACGGGTACTACCTGGAAAGCTTACCCGATGTACGACTTCGCTCACGGACAAAGCGACTACTTCGAAGGTGTAACCCACTCCTTGTGTACGCTGGAATTCGTTCCTCACCGTCCGTTGTACGACCTCTTTGTAGATTGGGTAAAAGAAGGAAAGGACCTGAACGACCACCGTCCTCACCAGTACGAATTCAACAAGCTCAACCTGAGCTATACGCTCATGAGCAAGCGCAACCTGCTGACTTTGGTGAAAGAAGGCCTTGTCAACGGCTGGGACGACCCCCGTATGCCGACTATCTGCGGTTTCCGCCGTCGCGGCTATTCACCCGAATCCATTCATAAATTCATCGATAAAATCGGTTATACCACCTACGATGCCCTCAATGAATTTGCCTTGCTGGAGAGCGCCGTACGCGAAGACTTGAACGCACGCGCCACCCGCATATCCGCAGTATTGAATCCGGTGAAGCTTGTCATCACCAATTATCCGGAAGGGCAGGTTGAGGAAATGGAAGCCATCAACAACCCGGAACGTCCGGAAGAGGGCAGCCACAACATCGAATTCAGCCGCGAACTGTGGATAGAACGCGATGACTTCATGGAAGATGCTCCGAAGAAATATTTCCGCATGACTCCCGGACAGGAAGTTCGCCTGAAAAGCGCGTACATCGTGAAGTGTACCGGCTGTAAGAAGAACGATGCAGGAGAAATCACAGAAGTATACTGCGAATACGACCCTGACAGCAAAAGCGGCATGCCCGGCGCTAACCGCAAAGTAAAAGGCACGATTCACTGGGTGAGCTGCGCACACTGCCTGCAAGCCGAAGTACGCCTTTATGACCGGTTGTGGAAAGTGGAAAATCCGCGCGACGAACTGGCAGCCATCCGCGAAGAAAAGAATTGCGATGCGCTGACCGCCATGAAGGAAATGATAAATCCGGATTCTCTGAACGTATTGCCATGTTGCTATATCGAAAAATTTGCCGCCGGTATGAAGCCCCTCTCCTACCTGCAGTTCCAGCGTATCGGTTACTTCAATGTAGACCGCGACTCTACACCGGAGAAAATGGTGTTCAACCGTACCGTAGGCTTGAAAGATACTTGGGGGAAAATCAACAAATAATATAACATTAATGAGTAAAAAGAACCTGTTGTCCGGAAGAGACAAGGAATTGCAAGAACTTGCAGAACAATATGAAGCAGCGAAAGCTGAGAACAAACCTATCTATCTGGATGCAGACGATTTAGCCGACCTTGCCGACTGGTATGCCATGCACAGAAAAAACAGCCAGGCTACCGAAGTCGTAGAATATGGTCTGAGCTTACACCCCGGCAGTACGCCTCTGTTGGTAGAGCAGGCTTATCTCTTCATGGACGCCCGGGAAAGGGATAAGGCCAAACAAGTGATAGAGGAAATAACCGAAGATTATTCCTCGGAAGTAAAAGTACTGAAAGCCAATATTCTCTTGGGCGAAGGCAAAATAGATGAAGCTGAACAACTCCTTGACTCCATAGAAGACAAAGAGGACCTGGCCAACATCGTGGACGTATCCTATATGTATATTGATATGGGGTATCCCGATAAGGCTGTACCATGGCTGACAAGGGGATTGGAAAAATATGCCGAGGAAGAAGAGTATCTGGCCGTTACAGCCGACTGTTTCCTGGCGCAAGGCCTGAAGGATAAAGCCGAAATGTTCTATAACAAGCTGATAGACAAGAATCCTTATTCAGCTCCTTATTGGTTCGGACTGGCACGTTGCTATTTCGAACAGCAACTGTTTGACAAAGCCATTGAGGCATGCGACTATGCAATCGTGTCAGATGAAGAATTTGCCGATGCCTATATGATGAAAGGACATGCTTTCTATCAACTTGGGAATGAAGAAAGCGCGCTTGAAAATTATACCCTGGCAGAAAAGTATAAAGCCGTCAGCCCCAATTTCCTTCATATGTTCATCGGATTCAATGAAATATCCAAAGGACACTGGGAAGAAGGATACCGGCATCTTGAATTGGTCATACACAGTAAAGATACCGACTCAACGATGTTGCCGTCTTTATATGCGCATGTAGCGATTTGCCTCTATAACTTAGGCGAAAAGCGTCAGGCCGACCTGTTTTTCAAGAAAGCCCATGAGATAGGCCCGAAAGATGCAGAGCCCTATCTGATTGAGGGGGGCATGTATATGGAAAAAGGAGATTTCGACAAGGCTGTAAAGAAATGGGCTTTGGCTTTAGAGTGTGCCCCGTGTGCCGATACTTGGAATGAAATCGGCATGAGCAGCATGGAAACGGGCCATATACAATATGCCCAAACGGCTTTTGAGCAGGTTAAGAAACTGGAGCCCGACTTCGAGAATATCAACGAGAAGCTGACCGCCCTTTATCTGTTACTTGACGACATGGAGAACTTCCTAAAGTACAACCAGCTTTGCGCACACCCGTTTCAGGCAAAAGACCTGGAAAACATGCTGGATTTGCTGGATTGTAAAAACCGGGATGAAATGATAAAAAGAGTGAAAGAGATATTTGGCGGGTCAGGTTTATTTTAAAGACATAAACAAATTATTAATCACAAGTATTATATATGGAATCATCTGCAGAACTTATCAAATGGGTTTTAGAAAATCTGAATTATTGGGTAGTTACCATCTTCATGACTATCGAAAGTTCATTTATCCCATTTCCATCGGAAGTTATAGTGCCGCCGGCTGCATGGAAAGCGATGACCGATGACAGTATGAATATCTTCCTTGTCGTTATTTTCGCAACCATCGGCGCAGATCTCGGCGCACTCATAAACTATTATCTTGCACGTTGGCTGGGTCGTCCTATTGTCTATAAATTTGCCAACAGCCGTTTCGGTCATATGTGCCTGATTGACGAAGCGAAAGTACACCATGCCGAAGAGTACTTCAGGAAGCATGGCGCCGCATCCACATTCTTTGGACGCCTCATCCCCGCAGTACGGCAGCTTATCAGTATTCCGGCAGGGCTGGCCGGCATGAAATTAGGGCCGTTCCTGCTTTACACAACGCTCGGTGCGGGAATCTGGAACACGATACTGGCGCTGCTCGGCTATTTTATATACCGGTTTACAGACATCAAGACAACCAACGATGTCTATGTATTGGCTACGGAATACAGCCACGAAATCGGTTATATCATTCTGGCAGTTGCAGTATTCGTTGTAGGTTTCCTGATTTATAAAGGAATAAAACAGAAAAAATAAGAATAAAAAACGGTGGATAAAGATAGCCCTTCTTCATCCACCGTTTTTTTATTGTATAGTTAAGTCCAAAGCGGTTATTTCCTAACTGCCGCAATCGCCTTTTCATAGTCCGGCTCTTGCGTAATCTCCGGTACGAGTTCCGTATAGGCAATCTTTCCATCCTTACCGACAACAATCACCGCCCGCGCCAGCAAACCGCTCAACGGTCCGTCTGCCATACGCACGCCATAATTTTCATCAAAATCCGAGCAACGGAAATCGGACAAGGGAATTACGTTCTCAATACCTTCCGTTGTACAAAAACGGGCATGTGCAAAAGGCAGGTCTTTTGAAACAGCCAATACCACCGTATCCGGCAAACCGGCAGCCAATTCATTGAATTTGCGTACGGAAGCAGCACATACGCCGGTATCCAGACTCGGAAAAATATTAAGAATTACATTCTTCCCGTTCAGTTCTTTCAAAGAGAAAGAAGATAAATCCGTCTTTACCAACTCGAAATCAGGAGCGACTGCTCCTACTTTTATAAACTCACCGATAACTTTTACCGGTTGTCCCTTAAATTTTGTTGTAGCCATAATTTTATCAATTTATACAATAGAGAAACAAACGGGATGCTGAAAAAGTTCAATAAAACTTTTCATACCACAGATTGTTATTCCCCCAACGAACTTATAATAATCACTTTTAAATTAAGATTTACATGAAAACAATTTTTGATGAGCTGAAACAGGAAGTAAAAAACTGGTGGGTTTCACTTATTCTCGGCATCCTGTATGTAGCCGTAGCTCTGGGGCTAATGTTCTTCCCTTTTAACGGATATGCCGCATTGAGCATTTTATTCAGCATCTCGATGCTGGTCAGCGGTTTGCTGGAAATTGCCTTTGCAGTAAGCAACCGCCAAAGGGTATCCAGCTGGGGCTGGTATCTGGCAGGAGGAGTCATTGATATGATTTTGGGGCTCTACCTGGTGACTTATCCTGTGCTGAGCATGGAAGTCATTCCGTTTATCATCGCCTTCTGGCTGATGTTCCGGGGATTTTCCTCGGTAGGCTATGCAATGGACTTAAAGAGGTACGGGACAAAAGAGTGGGGCTGGTATACAGCATTCGGCATCCTTGCCATCGTATGCTCGCTTATTATCCTGTGGCAACCGACGGTCGGAGCTATCTACGCCGTTTATATGATTTCGTTTGCATTCCTTATCATAGGATTCTTCCGCATCATGCTCTCTTTCGAACTGAAGAATCTGCACAAACGAAGTTCCCGCAATTCATAATTCGCCACAGATTACACAGATATGTACAGATTAGATATTCTTGAGTAAGCCTCGGACGCTTTAAATCCGTCTGTAATAATCGGTATAATCCGCAGTGAATCAAAGCACATCCCGGTTGGAGACTTCCGGTTTATCTTTTATGATGCAGAAAACGGAACATGGTTGTTCTGGACACTCCCATCCGCCGGGCGAGTTCAGAGCAGGATGTTCCTTTCTTCTGCTCTTTAAGCAATTGTTTCTTGTTCTCCGTAAGTATCTTCATCTTAGGCATATCCCCCTTTTTACGCCCCAGGTGCTTTCCTTCCTGCTTTCTACGGGCCAGCGCCTCTTTAGTACGCATTGAAATCAGATTACGCTCTATCTCGGCCATCAGTCCGAATGCAAATCCCAGCACTTTGCTGTTAATGTCATTCTGAAACACGTATCCCTCTTTGGTGCTGTACAATATCACTTCTTTTTTTATACACGAATTGAGAATAGTCATAATCTCAAGCAGCGTACGGCTGAGCCGTGATATCTCCGTAACAATCAAGGAGTCGCCTGGACGCATCTTATCCAACACCCCCGACAACTTACGTTCTTTACTGCTGACGCTTCCGCTGACCGTTTCCGTATACCACCTGTCAATGCTCATCCCGTTCCTTTCGGCGAAGCGTATAATCTCCTCTCGCTGGTTTTCCAAAAACTGTTTTTCTGTACTTACTCTCAAATAAGCTACTACTGCCATAAATCTTGTTGTTGTTTTATTGGTTTAACGCCGCCAAAGAACGGTTATTCCAATAAAATAGCCAACCGGTCCGTCATATCCTTTACCAAGCGTTTTCAAAATACGGAGTTATTCCCAAACAGACGCCAAACAGATAAAAAGTTTTGCATTAACATAATCTTCTTCCGGCTATATCAAACTTTTTTCCCCTTTTTCGTTTATCTTTGTACATCCTTTCATGATAAAAAAGGAAAGGGTTTCTTCTACAAGCCGCAAAAGGCAGGAAGAGGAAACAATCATTTACTAATTAAAATACTAACTAAAATCAGAAGATTATGGCAATGCATACATGGTTTGAGTGTAAAATCCGTTATGAAAAAACAATGGAAAACGGAATGAACAAAAAAGTTACCGAACCTTATCTGGTAGACGCACTCAGTTTTACGGAAGCGGAAGCACGTATCATCGAAGAGATGACACCGTTTATTTCAGGAGAATTCACGGTATCGGACATCAAACGTGCCAACTACAGCGAACTGTTTCCATGCGAAGAGGAAGCTGCCGACCGTTGGTTCAAATGCAAGCTGGTTTTCATCACATTGGACGAGAAAAGCGGTGCTGAGAAAAAAACGTCTACCCAGGTATTGGTGCAGGCAGCCGACTTGCGTGATGCGGTAAAGAAGCTGGATGAGGGCATGAAAGGTACAATGGCCGATTACCAAATTGCATCGGTAGCGGAAACCGCCATCATGGATGTATATCCCTACAGCGCAGAACCGGATGACAAGCCGGAAGTATAAGAACCTGAAAATTTCATTTCACAGATTATCATATATACGATGAGTATTGCAGAAAACATAAAACAAGTACTGAGCGAACTACCTGATGGGGTGCGGCTGGTAGCTGTTTCCAAATTTCACCCCAACGAGGCCATAGAGGAAGCTTATAGCGCAGGGCAGCGTGTGTTCGGAGAAAGTAAGGTGCAGGAAATGACTGCCAAATACGAGAGCCTTCCAAAAGATATCGAATGGCATTTCATCGGACATCTGCAAACGAATAAAATCAAATATATCGTACCCTATGTTACTCTGATTCATGGAGTGGATTCCTACAAACTCCTTACCGAAATCAACAGGCAGGCAGCCAAGGCCGGACGAACCGTAAACTGCCTGCTTCAACTGCACATAGCACAAGAAGAGACCAAATTCGGTTTCAGCTTCGACGAATGCCGGGAGATGCTTGCAGGCGATGAATGGAAAAAGCTCGGCAATGTCCGGATATGCGGACTTATGGGCATGGCTACGAATACGGACAATACCGAACAAATCAAAACTGAATTCCGTTCATTAAACAACTTCTTCCAAGAGGCTAAAGCCACCTGGTTTTCCAATGCAGAGTGGTTTCGGGAGCTGTCAATGGGAATGTCCCATGATTACCATGAGGCCATTGCCGCCGGCAGTACCCTGGTACGTGTAGGAAGTAAAATATTTGGAGAAAGAATATATTAATACCTAATAACTGTTATTATGGCAACATTAGAAACCACCTTTGCAGGGTTAAAACTTAAAAACCCGATTATTATCAGCAGTTCCGGACTTACCGACAGTGCCGCCAAGAACCAAAAGCTTTACGAAGCCGGAGCAGGAGCCATTGTACTCAAGTCTCTTTTTGAGGAACAAATCATGATGGAAGCCGATTGGCTTGGAGATCCCAACATGTATCCGGAAGGAAGCGATTACCTGGTAGGATACATACGCGAACATAAACTGGGCGAATATTTGAATCTGATTAAAGAAACCAAGAAAGTCTGTGACATTCCTGTCATTGCCAGCATCAACTGCTATCAGGATGCGGACTGGATTGAGTTTGCCAGAAAGATAGAAGAGGCAGGAGCAGATGCTTTGGAAGTCAATATCCTTGCTTTGCAAACCGACATACAATATGCTTACGGTTCTTTTGAACAACGTCATATCGACATCTTGAGCCATATCAGGAAAACAGTCAATATTCCTGTTATCATGAAATTGGGAGACAACCTCACCAATCCGATAGCACTCATCGACCAGCTCTATGCCAATGGTGCGGCGGCAGTAGTAATGTTCAACCGGTTCTACCAGCCGGATATCGATATTGAAAAAATGGCTCAAAGTGCCGGAAGCGTCTTCAGCACAGATGCCGATTTATCCAAATCCTTACGCTGGATAGGTATCGCCTCTGCGGCTGTGAGCAAGCTGGACTATGCGGCATCCGGCGGCATACATGCCCCCGAAGGAGTAGTAAAGGCTATCTTGGCGGGCGCTTCGGCAGTAGAGATATGCAGCGCACTCTATCAGAATTCTTACGCCATCATCGAAGAGTATGTCCGCTTCCTGAGCGCATGGATGGAACGCAAAGGGATGGAAAACATCAGCCAGTTCAAAGGCATGCTGAATGTAAGCGACCTGAACGGTATAAATACTTTCGAACGTACCCAGTTCCTGAAATACTTCTCGGCACGCAAATAATAAAAATATGGTATACTAATAAAAACGGATGGTGCTTACCAGTGGGGCATCATCCGTTTTTTTATGTCACATTCTTCGCCTTCACCAGGAAAGGCAAAACAGCAGATATTACATTAAATTACTTGCCAGTTCGCTCAGCTGGCTACGCTCTCCCTTCACCAGATTGACATGGGCAAACAGGTTCTGGTCTCTCATGCGGTCTATCATATAGACAAGCCCGTTGGACTGGCTGTCCAGATACGGCTGGTCAATCTGTTGGATGTCGCCCGTGAATACCATCTTCGTCCCTTCGCCGGCACGTGTTATAATGGTTTTTATTTCGTGAGGAGTAAGGTTCTGCGCTTCGTCGATAATGCAGTAGGTCTCGCTCAGGCTGCGCCCGCGGATAAAGGCGAGGGCTTCAATGACAAGCTGGTCGCTTTTCTGCATATCTTCCAACCTTTTCACTTCGCTTGAGTTAGATGCGAACTGATGCTTGATTACATTCAGGTTATCAAACAACGGCTGCATATACGGAGCTACCTTTTCATTGGCATCACCCGGCAAGAAACCTATATCTTTATTGGACAATGCAACGATAGGACGCGCCAGCAGGATTTGCTTATAGTCCGTCAGCTTGCCCAAAGCGGCTGCCAGTGCCAACAGAGTCTTACCCGTTCCTGCCTTGCCGGTGAGGGCCACCAGCTTGATGTTCGGGTCATTCAATACCTCGAAAGCAAAACTCTGTTCGGCATTACGCGGTTCGATGCCGTAATTCTTTGTCTTATTGACACGGCAAACGGAATGGGTAAAAGGATTGTAGCGGGCAAGCACACTGCTGCGGTCGCTCTTCAGGATAAAACACTCGTTGGGGTGAATAACATCCTTGAAGTCGAATTCGCTGATGTCCAACCCTTCCTTAGAGGAATAGATGCGGTCTATCAGAGTCGGGTCAATCCCTTCGAACACTTCGTTCGACTTTTCAAATATATCCACGTTAATGACCTTGTCGTTGATATAGTCCTCGCACAGCAGACCGATAGAGCGCGCTTTCATACGAAGGTTGACATCCTTGGTGACAAGAATGGACTTCATATTCGGCTTCTTCACGGTCAGCCAGTCAACGACAGAGAGTATCTGATGGTCGGGAATACGTTCCGGGAAAGAGTCGTGCACGCGGGGCGAATCTACCGAACCCGCCACCACGAACAGGCGTCCAAGACCTTCGCCCAGCGGAGCGCCTTTGGTAAAAAGGTTATCATCGGTAATCAAGTCGAGCTCACGGACAAACTCACGGGCATTGAAATTTATCTGCTCGTTGCCCTTCTTGAATTTATCGAGTTCTTCAAGCACTACAATGGGAAGATAAATATCGTTCTCTTGAAAATTCTTCAAACAGTTATAATCGTGAAGGATAACATTGGTATCAATCACAAAGTTTTTCTTAGCTCCCATACTCTTTAGATTTAAATTGTTTATACCTCATACCGACAATATAAAATAAAGCAAGCATACACACTTAAATAAAATTGCCTTATCTTTGCCGTTCCTAAAGATAACACTTTAATAAGGAGAAAGGATTGCTTTCCCGTTAATTTTTATAAAAGATGGACTATCAGAACACTTTAACTTACTTATATAACAGCGTACCCATGTTCCAGCAAGTGGGCGGCTCGGCATACAAAGAGGGTTTGGAAAACACGCGCATATTAGACGAACATTTCGGACACCCCCACCGTTCGTTCCGCACAATCCACGTGGCAGGAACCAATGGCAAAGGCTCCTGTTCCCATACATTGGCTGCCATATTGCAGGAGGCGGGATACCGCGTGGGCCTTTACACCTCTCCCCACCTGGTGGATTTCCGTGAACGCATCCGTATAAACGGCTCTCCCATACCCGAAGAGTATGTAGTGCACTTTGTAGAAAAAGAACGTGACTTTTTCGAGCCTCTGCACCCTTCTTTCTTTGAATTGACCACTGCGATGGCATTCCGCTATTTTGCCGATGAGAAAGTGGATGTAGCCGTTATAGAGGTCGGACTGGGCGGCCGGTTGGACTGTACGAACATCATTCATCCGGATTTGTGCATCATAACCAACATAAGTTTCGACCATACCCAGTTCTTGGGCGACACATTGGCAAAGATAGCGGGAGAAAAGGCAGGTATCATCAAACCCGGCATTCCCGTAGTCATTGGCGAAACCACCCCCGAGACCAAACCGGTTTTCCTGCAAAAGGCCGCGGCAGAGAAAGCCCCTGTCGTATTTGCAGAAGAAAGGATGAACAACGATTATCCCGGACTGAAAACAGAGTTGCAGGGACTTTATCAACTAAAAAACACACGCACCATCCTCACAGCCTTGCCATTGCTGAAAGAGACCGGATACCACATTGACGAAAGGAGTGTGCGCAACGGCTTCGCCCGTGTCTGCGAACTGACGGGGCTAATGGGACGCTGGCAAAAGCTACAGGAGTCCCCCACCCTGATATGTGATACCGGACATAATGTGGGCGGCATTACCTACATCGTAGAACAACTGAAACAACAGACTTACCGCCAGCTCCATATCATCATAGGAATGGTCAATGACAAAGACATCAGCGGTGTGCTTGCCCTGCTTCCCAAAGATGCTGTATACTACTTCACCAAAGCCAGCGTAAAACGCGCCCTTCCGGAAGAGGAGCTGTGCAGGCTCGCTGCCAAAGCAGGCTTGCAGGGAAACTGTTATCCGGATGTTCCCGCCGCCGTAACCGCCGCGCAAGAAAAAAGCCACCCCGAAGATTTTATCTTCGTAGGTGGCAGCAGCTTTATCGTGGCAGATTTATTAGCGAACCGCGATGCACTCAATCTCCACTAAGGCGTCTTTCGGAAGCGCCTTTACGGCAACAGCCGAACGCGCGGGAAAGTCTCCCTCAAAATAAGTGGCATATACTTTATTCATGTCGGCAAACAAAGACATATCCGCCAGGAAAACGGTAGTCTTCACGATATTCGCCATGCCCAATCCTGCCTCTTCCAGAATGTGCTTTACATTCTCCAACGACTGGCGGGCTTGGGCTTCCGCGCCTTCCGCCATTACTCCGGTAGCAGCATCGATAGGCAACTGACCCGATACAAACACCATTCCGTTTGCTTCAATAGCCTGACTGTAAGGGCCGATTGCCCCCGGAGCTTTTTGACTACAAATTACTTTTTTCATAATTTCACTCTTTTATCTGTTCATTATCAAATATATAGTATTTTTTCCTACTATATTCCCCAAAAAAAATCAGAAGACTCGTGCAGTATTTCCCAGAATCGTGCATTTATATATACGAATGCACGAAAGAAAAATTTCATTCATAACCTGTTAATACCTAGACTTAACTTATATTTTAGCATGGGGAAGTTTCCCAAACAAAGGCTCTGCTTGTGAAAGCGGAGCCTTTATTTTGTTAAGTATACCGCTTATTTACAATGCTTTTCAATCAGTCCGTCCACATTCGGGTCGCCCAATTCCTTTGCCTTGGCAAAACTTTGGCACGCTTCCTGTTTCTTTTTCATCTGCAACTGTGCAATTCCCATAAGCCGATAGGCTTCGGCATATTTAGAATCAATAGCCAAAGCATCCTGCAACACTTTCAAGGCTTCTTCATTACGTCCTACACGGATATTGACCACGGCAAGCTCTGCACGGTAGGTCAGGTCTTTCGGACTCAGCTCAATAGCCTTCTCCATATCATTCAGTGCACGCTGGAACTGTTTGGCCTTCAAGGCAGCCTGCTCACGATAATAATAGAACACATCATTCACCTTGCCGTTTACCGCTTTATAATAAGCATCGTAATCAAGCATGGCGGCACGCGCCTGATTGGCGTTCATGCGGGCTTGGGCACGTTCCAACAAGTAAGGGGCGGCTTCTTCCGTGTACGGTTCGGTGAAACGTACTACACAACTGTCCATAAGTGCCAGCACTTCTTCTGCCGGCGCTTTCATCAGTTCCTTCGTCTTGGCTGCACTGAAAAACGTTGATGCCGACGCTATATCAGACTGATTAACCTTTTCGTAGCATGCCAAAGCTGCCGCATAATCCTGCTTTGCAAACAAAATATCCCCTTCGGTCTGTACATACACCGGAAGTTCCTGAACGGCAATCGCTTTTCTTATTTCATCCACAGCCTTATCGTAAGACCAGTCCTTATAGGGCTTTTCCGGATTACCCAGCATATAATTGTATATCAGTTTGGCACGGTTGTAATATACGTCGTCTTTCTTTTGAGCCACACTCAGGGCTTTATCCATATCCGCCACGACCTTATCCATCGAGGCATCATCCTTGGAGCGGTATATCCGGTTGGTGGCACGGCGCACATAGCCGTCCGCACTATTCGGATATTCAGCGATGAAATCGTCCAACAGTTCTGCATACTTCTCCGGAGCAACCTGTGAGGAAGCCATGAAGAGAAACACCAGCGCCTGTTCTTCCGTATCGGGCAGTGCTTTCTTAATGCCGATATTCTTTAAAGTCATATCGCTGAAGGAAAATGCCGAAACATTCTGGTCCATGGCAAAATCGGCATCTACCGCATAGCATATTGTAGCGGTATCGGCGCCGGATGACTTCTGTGCAAGCGCAAAGACCTGTCCTTCTTCGGTCATCACGGGACAGCTCACCATCTTATCCTTCAGGCGCAGATTGAGCGTATAGTAGTGATACTTTCCGGAGAATTCATCCGCTACTTTCACTTGTCCGGCAGTATAGGAACGGTCTTTCTGTGTGGAATAAGGCAGGATATACACATTGGCGCCCACAGTCGGAGCCGCGGTTGCCGGATTCAATGCCGGGACTTTTTTGGTGGATATACCTACACGGAATTTAATGACATCGTACATGTCATTCGCACCCATAATAGAAACCACCGGCATCTGTACGCCTTCCGAATTCACGACCACCGCCCGTTGCGCTCCTTCGAACAAAGAACAGTCGGACAAGGCCACACCGTCTTCCGTCACGAAGAAACCGTTTCCGGTATTCAAAATCTTATCATTCTCGCCATAAGTAATCACCGAGAATACGGCACGTTTGGCTTTATCCACCCATTTGGGAGCTTGTGCCATGCTCCACTGTACCTCCAAAAGGCATAGAGCGGAAAGCAGGAAAATCTTCTTTTTCATATTCAGTTCGTTCTTTGTTTCACAGCTTCATAAATCAGGATACCCGCCGCAACGGATACGTTAAGAGACTCAATCGTACCCAGCATCGGAATCTTTACCCATTCGTCGCAAAGTGCAAGGTTATCGTAAGAAACTCCCTTGTCCTCGGCACCCATGATGATACACATAGGACCTGTGTAATCGGCTTTTGTGTAATCGTAATCACCCTTTTCCGTAGCAGCCACTATATGGAAACCGCTGCTTTTAAGAAACTGCAGGGTATCTTTCAGGTTCTGTTCGCGGCATACGGGCAAGGTATGCAACGCACCTGCCGAAGTCTTTACCGCATCGGCATTCACCGTTACGCTGTTCTTGGCGGGAATAATAACGGCATCCACCGCCGCACACTCGCAAGTACGGGCTATCGCTCCGAAATTACGCACATCCGTTATGCCGTCCAGCATTACAAACAACGGATTCTTGCCTTCCTCAAAAAGGAACGGTACAAGGTCTTCCGTTTTCTGATAGGTCACGGCGGAGACAAATGCTATCACCCCCTGATGGTTCTTACGCGTAATGCGGTTGATACGCTCCACCGGCACACGTTGTACGGGAATCAAAGTTCCCTTTAGAGCGGCAAACAATTCTTTGGACAAGTCGCTCTGAATATCCTTCTTCACCAATATCTTGTCAATGTCCTTACCTGCCTGAACAGCTTCTATCACGGCACGAACGCCGAAAATCATTTCACTTTTATCTATCATTGTATCATATTGTTTTTTTTGTTCTACTTTAGCCGGCTAAAGTACTACACTACGATTGTAAACCTCTACTTTACAACCGTAAAGTACTACATTAGTCAGACGATGCCCAACAGTGCCTTGGCATTGTTCAGCGCGGCATCGGTCAGGGTGGCTCCACTCAGCATATGCGCAATCTCCCCTACCCGTTCCTCGTCCGTCAAACGGCGGATGTGGCTGTTGGTTTCCGTTTCATTATCCTGCTTATACACCTTATAATGGGCACGTCCGCGGGCAGCTATCTGCGGCAGATGCGTGATACTGATAACCTGGCGGTCGCTATCGCCCATTTCCTGCATAATATCCGCCATGCGGTCGGCTATCTCACCGGACACTCCCGTGTCTATTTCATCGAACACGATAGTGGGCAGCTTCACCGCTCCGGCTATCATTGCCTTGACAGACAGCATGACACGGGCTATCTCGCCCCCCGAAGCTACCGAAGAAATATTCTGCAAAGCCCCGTTCTTGTTGGCAGAGAAAAGGAAGTTCACCGTATCCGCCCCCTGTGCACCCGGCTCCTTGCGTGCACCTATTTCCACCTGAAAACGGACATTGGGCATGCCCAGAGGTATCAGGCGGGCTGCCATCTGCTTTTCAACCTCGCGGGCTGCGGCGGTACGCAATCCCGTAAGTACCGCTGCCTGCCGCTTCACCTTATTATATAAGGCTTCGCTACGGACTTTCAACGTTTCAATCTGTTCATCCGATGAAGTGATGTTGGACAGTTTGGCGGCATAATCATCCGCCAGAGCCAGAAGCTCGTCCACCGTAGAGACGCGATGCTTCTGCTGGAGAGTATAAATCAGGTTCAAACGTCCGTTCACCTCTTCCAGCCGGGCAGGGTTAAATTCTATCTCCTCTTCTTTTCCCGAAATCTCCTGAGAAATATCTTTCAGCTCGATGTAGCTGCTTTCCAGCCGTTCGGCAAGTTCCCCGGCGGCAGGATATACTTTCTGCAAGCCCGCCATTGTATTCAGGCACTCTTTCAGTACGGAAAGCAGGCCGCCCTCATCGGAGTTCATCGCCTGACCGGCACGGAACAGTCCGGCTTTTATCTCTTCGGCATGGCTCAGCGTATCGGCTTCCTGCTCCAGTTCTTCCTGTTCTCCGGCAGCCAGATGCGCATCCTCCAACTGCTCCAACTGAAAACGGATGTAATCTTCGTCCGCCTTGTTCTTTTCGGCCTGTGCAACAAGCTGTTCCAAATCCTGCTGCACCTGCTTCCATTCCCGGTGGAGAGAGCGGTATTTACTTAGCTCGTCTTCGTCATGCGCCAGCAAATCCAGCACGCTCAACTGGAAACCTTCCTTGTTCAGCAACAGGTTCTGATGTTGCGAGTGCACGTCAATCAACTGTTCGCCAAGCTCCTTCATCTGTACCAGCGAGGCAGGCGTATCGTTGATAAACGCACGGCTCTTGCCCGAAGCATAGACTTCGCGGCGAAGGATACACTCATCTTCGTATTCCAGTTCGTTTTCCTCAAAGAAAGGCTGCATACCATAACCGGCAATCTCAAAACGGGCTTCAATCACACATTTTGCAGCACCCCGCCTGATGGATTTCACATCGGCACGCTGCCCCAGCAACAGACCGATAGCCCCCAATATGATGGACTTTCCCGCACCGGTCTCACCGGTAATCACCGAGAAGCCGCTACCGAAGTCTATATCAAGCTTCTCGATAAGCGCATAATTCTGTATGTATAGAGAACGCAACATTTTATTAAACAGATAATTGAAAGTTGACAATCAAAAAATATCATTCACGCTTCATCACTTCCGCCAAATGGTCGACGATGTCCGCAGCCACTTCCGCTTTGGACTTCAACGGGTAGTCCTTTTTACCGTTCCGGTCGATAATGCTGATTTTATTGGTATCGTAACGGAAGCCCGCACCTTTGTCATTCAACGAATTAAGCACGATAAAATCCAGGTTCTTACGGTTCAGTTTATCTTCCGCATTATGCTGTTCGTCATTGGTTTCGAGGGCAAAGCCCACCAGCACCTTGCCAGGATGCTGTTTCTTCATCTCGCCCAAATGGGCGGCGATGTCCCGTGTAGGCTTCAGGTGCAATGACATATCACCTGTCTTTTCGCGCTTTATCTTCCTGTCGGCAACCTGCTCCGGCGTATAGTCGGCAACGGCGGCAGCCATGATAACGGCATCCGCATCGTCAAACAAAGAGGTGGCCGCCTCAAACATCTCTCCGGCAGACTCCACACCGAAGTACCGGTACACGGGGTAGTGTGTCCGGAGCTGGACGGGTCCCGAAACCAGAATAACCCTTGCTCCTCTTGCCGCACACTCATCGGCAAGTGCAAAGCCCATCTTTCCCGACGAATAATTGCCGATGAAACGCACCGGATCAATCTTTTCGTATGTCGGTCCGGTGGTAATCATTATTGTTTTTCCCGCCAGGTCACCGTCCTTAGCGGCAAAGAACTCTTCCAGCCTGCGGATAATGACATCCGGCTCTTCCATTCTGCCCTTGCCTACCAGATGGCTTGCAAGCTCGCCCGTACCCGGTTCTATGATATGGTTGCCATACGAACGCAGTGTCTCCAGGTTCTTTTGGGTGGACGGATGGGCATACATATCCAGGTCCATTGCCGGGGCAACAAACACAGGAGCTTTTGCCGACAGGTAAGTGGTTATCAGCATATTGTCGGCAATGCCATTCGCCATCTTGCCGATAGTGGAAGCCGTGGCAGGAGCTATCAGCATGGCATCCGCCCACAGGCCCAAATCCACATGGCTGTTCCAGGTTCCGTCACGCTGCGCGAAGAACTCGCTGATAACGGGCTTGCTGGTAAGGGCAGACAAAGTAATGGGAGTTATAAATTCCTTGCCCGCAGGCGTTATGACAACCTGCACTTCCGCGCCCCGTTTTATAAGTCCGCGAATAATATAACAGGCTTTATAAGCGGCAATACTGCCTGTAATGCCGAGTACTATTTTCTTTCCTTTCAGTGGGTTTGCCATGAAATCAAACTACTAATTACAAATTTACTTCTGGGTAATCTCGCGCAGGCGGATTTTAGTCAGCATAGCCTTGGTGTTCAGTGTAAAATCACTGTTCAGTATCCAGCTGTAATAGCCCGGATCGCGTTTCAGCACATCTGCCACCGGCATGCCTTTGTATTTACCGAAATTAAACACTTCCACACCTTTATCATCGTAAACCATGCGTCCTGCAAAGTCCACGTTCTTGTTGAAGCTGGAATAATCCGAGAGGAAAGCCACATCGTTCTGCAATTCGGGATAACGGTCCAGTTGCGACATCAGCACCTCGTAAGTGGCGCGCGTATCGGCTTCCGCCGTATGGGCGTCTTCCAGGTTCTTGCCGCAATAGAACTTGTAAGCGGCAGACAGTGTGCGCTGCTCCATTTTGTGGAAGATAACCTGCACATCCACAAACTTGCGGCGGCTCATGTCTATATCCACGTCTGCACGCAGGAATTCTTCCGCCAGTACCGGAATATCAAAGCGGTTGGAGTTGAACCCGGCAAGGTCGCAGCCCTCAATATCATTGGCTATATTGCGTGCCACTTCCTTGAACGTGGGGCATTCAGCCACATCTGCGTCGTAAATGCCGTGAACGGCGGAAGCCTCTTCCGGTATGTGCATTTCGGGATTGATACGCATGGTTTTGGTTTCCTCGTTTCCGTTGGGATATACTTTGAGATAACAGATTTCTACTATTCGGTCCGAGTTAATGTTTGTACCGGTGGTCTCCAAGTCAAAAAAGACAATCGGATTTTTAAGATTCAGTTTCATGAAGTTTCGTATTTATTTATCTTTTAGGCACGGACTGCACGGAACGGTGCGGTTTTTCTATAAACCCGAACCGTGAAATCCGCGTAACCCGTGCCTAAATAAAAAAATGACAGATTACTATTTCATTAATCATTCAGCATCATCGGCATCAGCAACATCAGCAGGTCTTCGTTTTCTTCCTGCTCTGCCGGAACAATAACGCCGGCACGCGAAGGATCCGCCAACTCGATAACCACTTCATCCGCCGATATATTATTCAGGATATCAATCAGGAAAGTAGACTTGAAGCCGATGCTCATCGGATTGCCTGCATACTGGCATGCCAGCGTTTCCTCTGCCGAAGTGGAGAAATCGATGTCCTGTGCCGAAATCACAATCCGGTTCTCCTGCATACGCAGTTTGATAAGGCTGCTTGCCTGTGAGGAGAAGATAGACACGCGGCGCAACGCACCAATCAGCAGCAGGCGGTCTACCGTTACTTTATACGGGTTGTTCTGCGGAATTACGGAGTTATAGTTGGGGTAGCGTCCCTCAATCAGGCGGCATACCATGCGATAGCTTTCCAATGTAACCACGGCATTGCGTTCGTCAAATTCAATGGTCACCGTGCCCTGCTCCTTCGGCAACAGGTTCTTCATCAGGTTGGCGGGTTTCTTGGGCAGGATGAAAGCCGCGCGTTCATTGCCTTTGGCGGCCAGCGTCTTGCAGCGCACCAGCTTATGTCCGTCGGAAGCCACCATTGTGATGTCTTCGGTAGTAATATCGAAATAGATACCGTTCATCACCGGACGAAGCTCGTCATCGGCGGTTGCAAACACGGCGCGGTTGATACCGCCCAGCAACACCTGTGCATCCATTTCCACACGGACGGCATTCTCGCCCAGCATGGCCGACTGCGGAAATTCGTCCGCATTCTGCCCCATCAGGCTGTATTTACCGTTCTGATACTGAACCGTAATCTCCAGAGAACTCGTATTGATGTCAAACGTCAGCGGCTGTTCGGGAATTTCCTTTAAAGCGTCCAACAAAGTCTTGGCAGTCACTGCAAAACGTCCGTCGGCATCACTTTCATTCACTTCGACTGTGGTAACCATCGTTGTTTCACTGTCGGAAACAGTTACCGACAAGGTTCCGTCTTGTAGTTCAAAAAGGAAACAATCCAAAATAGGCAGCGCATTCTTTGAATTAATCACACGGCTGATAGCCTGCAAATGACTGGAGAGCGCAGTACTCGAAACGATAAATTTCATATATTCTATGTATTTAAGTTTTAATTTCAGTTCAGTTGTTAACTAACGGACAAAGTTAAAAAAAGAATTCCCTACGGCAAAGAAAAAACAGCCGTTTATTCGTCGCATATCCCTAAAAAATTGTAACTTCGCCGCATCATTTAAAAAGAGTACAATGGAATTTACAGGAAAAATCATCGCTATACTCCAGCCCAGAGGCGGAGTTTCCAAAGCATCAGGTAACGAGTGGAAAGCGCAGGAATACGTAATCGAAGACCACGGGCAATATCCCCGCAAGATGTGTTTCGACGTATTCGGAGCAGATAAAATAGAACAATTCAATATCCAGATGGGTGAAGAGCTGACGGTATCTTTCGACATCGACGCACGTCAGTGGCAAGACCGCTGGTTCAACAGTATCCGCGCATGGAAAGTGGAACGTGTCAGCGCAGCAACAGCAGCACCTGCACCGGGAGCACCGGTTCCGCCGCCCGCTCCGTCCGCAGCACCGGAATTCTTATCCGGAGACGCAAAGGACGACTTGCCTTTCTAATTTGAGGATTAAAAATTGAAAACAGGAATCAGCAAGTTTATCCGGTAAGAAAAGGAAGGTGTCAAAATACACTTGACGATTTCTTTTAGGCACGGATTACACGGAAAGCACGGATTCCACAGAAAAAGAATAAAGAACATCTGTGGAATCCGTGCTTTTCGTGTAATCCGTGCTTTCCGTGTAATCCGTGCCTAAATAAAGAAACAAATAGTAAGTGGATTTTAGTTTTGACACACATTCCTCAGATGTTATAGTCATAGTTACAATCTGAACTTTCTCAGAGCACTCATTTTAGTTTTGACAATATTTCTCTTATTTTTCAATTCCCAATTTCTTCAAACTCCCCTATTTTCTCTCCTTTATACAGCAGGACGAGATTCGGATACACCACTCCTTCCGCGCAAGTAAACTGTATGGCTATAGTGAAGTGGCGGAAGAAATCGGAATGACGGAAGAAGAAATTCGGAACCAACCGCACATAAGTTTCCGGCTGGTGCATCATCTCTTCCATATCCACCATCATGGCAAAGTTATAATAAGGGGAAAGACTGCCTACACCTTCCTCGTATACCGAAGTCCCGTCCAGCACATCCCCGTTCTCCACAGCATCCACATAAGCGGAAAGACTCTGTGCATCGGGCGCCAGCAACAAAGCCCCTTTATAGAAGCAGGCGTAGGTGTGAAGCGCGGATTCCGTAATGCCCGTCAGTTGCGTCAATACGGTATTCCGGGGCAACATATACTGCCGGTACTTCCGTGCACGCGGGTATCGCCTGTAATTCGGATAGGTCCGCTCCACGGCCGGAGCGCCTTTTTCTTCGGGAGTGGCATACAGCAATTTCTGCAGGACACGTTCCGCCTGCGCTTCATCTTTCACAGCAACGCTCATTACAGCGCAGGGATGCCGGTCAGTAGTATCCTTGGAATGAAACAGGCAAGACATGACATTCTCTCCCGCATACGCTTTCATAAATTCCATCCACTCGCCATCCCGCTTCTTGATATAATCGGAATAGGCAGCCTTAGCATATTCCTGCTGCGAAGTAAAGCCGAATATGGCTTCCAAATCCGAGATTGCCCACTGGTTGTAGAAGAAGACAGATGCCGGCAGCCGCTCTCCCGAAAAATCCTTTATCGGCTCCTGCCTGCGAAGCGCATTGATAAACGTCCGGGCTGTATCCGCTCCGTGACTGATACCTGAACAATAAACGGCTTCTTCATTGAACTTCATATCAAACTCCGCCCAACTTCCCAGATGCGTCTGCGGACGAATGCCGTCTGTATTCTTGCCCATGCCCACTTCTTTCATGCGTACATACACCGTTGCCGCCACATTGTTGCGCTTACCGGCATACATGGCACGGAAAGACGCCATGTCCATCAACGATTTTCTGGAACGGCAGGCATCGATAACCTGCTCTATCAGACGCTTCTGAAAGCTGACAGCCAGAAAGTCCGGGGTAAAATAAGCCGCAAGGAAACGCCCGTCCGCCGTGGGATAGATGCGTATTTCCTCGCCGTTGTAATCAAAATACTTGGAAGGAAAAGTGCTGGAACTGTATTTACGCACGAAAGACTCCACCAGTTCGTAATCCCCCTCCCCCAGGCTGCAATACAACACCTGGTTCAAGGGAGTATCCGGCTCGTGGAAGCTGATGAGCATTTTGTTCATCTGCCTGCTCAGTCCATGCGGCGTATCGCCTACCAATGTATTGAAATACTTCTTCAGGTATACAAAAAGCTCCGATACATACAGGAAATGCTCATCCTTGCTGCAATGCAGGCCGTCGACATCTTCCATCAGATCCGCCATACGGTCTGTCTCAAGCACGGCCGTGGCATCTTGCGGCACTAACGTAAAGAGATTAAAATCCTGCCGGTTCTCCACTGCATTCATGCGCAGAAACGAGTATACGCCAAAGCCTGTACACAGCAATACTATGGACACAATAACGGCTATTCGTATAAGGGTTCGAAGCTTCATGGCATATATTCGTCAACTGTTGGCAAAAATAAACATTTATACTAATAAAACAAAACAAATGTTTCAAAAAGTTTAGAAATCTATTTCCATACCGTCATACGCAAAGTGCACATGGGGCGGCAGTTGGCGGTTGATTTCGACATGCAGCCCTGCATGATGACTCATGTGGATGAAATAAGTTTCCCTTGCGCCGATACGTTCCGCTGCCGCCAGCGCTTCCGGTATGCTTTGGTGCGTAGAGTGCGGCTGCGGCCGCAAGGCGTTTATTACCAGAACATCCAGTCCCTGTAATTGTTCATACGAAGCATCCGGCATCGTAAGCATGTCCGTTACATACCCCAGCCGCCTGCCGATACGGTATCCCAGGATAGGCAGCCGCCCGTGCATCACGGTAACCGGCAGTATTTCCGTTTCCCGCACGTAGAAAGGCCTGCCTACTTCCACTTCCTGCAAATAAATGCGCGGCACACCCGGATATTTCTTATCCACAAAGCAATAAGGCATCCGTGCCCGCAGATGAGCGGCTGTGTAGGCATCCGAATAGACAGGTATTTCCGAGAAACGGCAGAAAGGGCGCAAATCGTCCAATCCGCCCACATGGTCGTAATGCTCATGGGTTATCAGCACGCCGTCTATCCGCTCGTACACGGAAGCACGCAGCATCTGTGTCCTGAAATCGGGACCGCAGTCTATCAATATCACCGCATCGTCCGTATGCAGCAGGGCAGATGCACGCAAACGGCTGTCCCGCGGGTCGGCAGATGTGCAGACCGGGCATGTGCAGCCAATTTCCGGCACTCCGGTAGATGTTCCGCTTCCTAATATAGTCAGTTTCATAAAACAGTGATTGATGATTATCGGTTAATCATTCTATAAAGTTCACTTCCGGACAAATTTCCACTCCGAATTTCTCCTTTACCGAGGCTCTGACGGCATCCGACAGGGCAACCACATCTTTTCCGGTTGCACCACCCAGATTCACAAGCACCAAAGCCTGCTTGTCGTGCACGGCGGCAGGACCTAAGGCCTTGCCTTTCCAGCCGCATTGGTCTATCATCCATCCGGCGGGAATCTTCACCCGCCCGGCATCCACCTCGTAATAAGGCATGGTGGGATACAAGTCCAGCAACGCTTCAAATTGCGCACGAGGCACGATGGGATTCATAAAGAAACTCCCGGCATTACCCAGCACTTTCGGGTCGGGCAGTTTGCTTTCGCGAATATCTATAATCACACGGCGCAAAGTGGCTAAGGTCACTGACGGATACCCGGCAAGCTCCTGACGGATCGTACCATAGTCCAATGTATAATGCTCCTTCTTGCTCAGTACGAAATTCACGTAAGTCACAAAGACCGATTTTATTTCAGGCTTTTTGAAAAGGCTTTTCCGATAGGCATATTCACATTCGTCTTTCCGGTAGGTACGCTTCTCGCCGCGGATGTTTATCGTCTCCACAGACTCTATGAGGTCTTTCACCTCTACACCGTAAGCACCGATATTCTGTACGGCAGCCGCTCCTACCTCACCGGGTATCAGCGACAGGTTCTCCGCACCATACCAGCCCTGCTCCACACAGTAAGCCGCAAAATCATCCCATACTACACCCGCACCCACACGTACATGCACCTGC
This sequence comes from Bacteroides sp. NSJ-48, assembly GCF_014287405.1. NCBI lineage: Bacteria > Pseudomonadati > Bacteroidota > Bacteroidia > Bacteroidales > Bacteroidaceae > Bacteroides > Bacteroides sp. NSJ-48. The sequence goes on from NZ_JACOOD010000001.1 coordinate 216,789, forward strand.
CCGTCATCTTCCGCGGTCACTTCCATGCCGCCGATGCACGAGTGCAGCACCATGCCTTCATAATCTTTCACAAACAACAGATTGCTGCCGCATCCTATATGCAAAAAAGGAGAAGTGATGCGCCCTTCGGCTATCCATTTCTCCAGTTCCTCTACCGAGTGATATTCTGCATATACGGCAGCTTTTACATCAAATCCGAATGTATTGGGTATTCTCATAAGTCTCAAATGCTCGTATCTTCGTATTTATACATCTTCCACTCACCGCCCCGCCTGCGGAAATAGAAAACGTTGGAATATCCGTTGCCGATACCGTTTACTTTCAGGATTTTCGTATTCGAATTATCCTCGTTCTTCTGTCCGTAGTTGATGTTGGACAACTTGTCTGCGGGCAGCGACGGACGGAAAGCATACCACTGGTTCACGTCGAGAGTGGTTTCCAGTATGGCAAACTCATCGTCGGGGTCGATGGTGACAAACTGCAACGGATTGGCAATGTGCTCGCTCTGATACAGGCTGTCCGTTACAAAACGGGTATAGAAATCCACAAAATTCTCGCCTTCACCGTCCTCTATATGGCGCAGATTAATGGCCTCGAGCATCCACATGCCCTGCTTACGCTCAAAGTAATACTTCTTTACCATACGCGTTTTCAGGTAAATCCACTCTACCTGCACGGACTTCAGCGCAGTGTCGCCCACCATGTCCATGTCGCTCTCACGGTCGAAAAGCAACGTATAATAATTCTGCTTGGTAAACAGGTAGTCGTGCTTCCAGAAGCGTTCCTCTATCTTCGAAGGAGTGTCCCGGTTGTAATAAGGCAAAGGAAATTCCGTCCTTGCCCGTTGCAAAGCCTCGTCCGAAGCATAGTTGAAGATAAAATCGTCAAACAGTTCGTCCGCTTCCAGCGGTTCAGGCTCCTCCTTCACTTCCGCCTGTTGCAGCGTATCGGCTTCATGCCCGGCCGAATCCACCATTTCGGTAATGGTAGCAAAGGGATCCATTTTCGTCTTTCTGTTCCCGCACGAGAACAGAAAGACGAGTATAAAAAATCCCGTTAGTAATCGTTTCATCCTTTAGCGACCTCTACGGTCATTTATTTAATTTTGCTCTTAGTTTCTCAAGCATGTCCACAGTCATGGACTCCAGGTCGAACTGCGGCATCCAGTCCCACTCCTCGCGGGCACAGGAGTCATCCAGCGAATCGGGCCAACTGTCGGCAATGGCCTGCTTCAAAGGATCTATCTGATAGGTCATTTCGAAGTCGGGCACATGTTTCCTGATAGCCGCATAAATCATTTCCGGGTCGAAGCTCATGGAAGCGATGTTGAACGCATTCCGGTGCTTCAGCCGTGCCGGATCGGCTTCCATCAGCGAGATAGCCGCATTGAGGGCATCGGGCATGTACATCATATCCATAAATGTACCCGCCTTTACGGGGCATACGAACTTCTCGCCTTTCACGGCAGAGTAGAAGATGTCTACCGCATAGTCCGTCGTACCGCCGCCCGGAGGCGTCACGTTGGAGATGATGCCGGGGAAACGTACCGCACGGGTATCCACCCCGTATTTCGTATGATAATAATCACTTAACAATTCCGTAGTCACTTTTGTTACGCCGTACATGGTACGCGGACGCTGAATGGTATCCTGCGGTGTCTTTACGTGGGGAGTATTCTCTCCGAACGAACCGATGGAGCTCGGCGTAAACACGGCGCAACCGTACTCGCGCGCCACTTCCAGCACATTCCACAACCCGTCGATGCCAATCTTCCACGCCATGGCGGGACGGCTCTCCGCCACTACCGACAACAGGGCTGCCAGGTTATAAATTGTATCAATCTTGAATTGCCTCACCACCACTTCAATAGACTGGCGGTCTGTCACATCGGCTATGGCCGAAGGACCCGAGGATTTCAATTCACCCTGCGGCATGGCGCTCGGAATATATCCGGCTACAACATGGTCATTACCATAGCGTTTACGCAACTCCAATGTTAACTCCGAGCCAATCTGTCCTGTGGCTCCAATTACCAAAATATTTTTCATACAACTTATTTATAAGGTATTCTTTCGTTACTGAGTCGCAAATATACACACTTTTTTTTCATTTTTCTATCAAAAAGATATTGTTTATTCCAAGAAAAATGATGTCCTTTGTAGAGCTTCAAATAACGAAGTATTACCTATTAAAATAAAAAGCTATGTACGGTAAAATGAAAGACCATCTCAGCAAAACGCTTGCTGAAATAAAAGAAGCCGGACTCTATAAAGAGGAACGCCTGATCGAGAGTGCACAACAAGCTGCTATCACCGTGAAAGGCAAGGAAGTACTGAACTTCTGCGCCAACAACTACCTGGGATTATCCAATCATCCCCGCCTGATAGCCGCTGCTCAGAATATGATGGAACGCCGCGGATACGGCATGTCGTCCGTCCGTTTCATCTGTGGCACACAGGACATCCACAAGGAACTGGAAGCTGCCATTTCCGATTACTTCAAGACGGAAGACACCATTCTATATGCCGCCTGCTTCGATGCCAACGGCGGTGTGTTCGAGCCTCTCTTCACCGAAGAGGACGCCATCATCTCCGATTCCTTGAACCATGCTTCCATCATCGACGGCGTGCGCCTCTGCAAAGCCAAACGTTACCGTTATGCCAATGCCGACATGGCAGAGCTTGAAAAATGCCTGCAAGAGGCTCAGGCGCAACGTTTCCGCATCATCGTAACGGACGGCGTGTTCTCCATGGACGGCAATGTAGCTCCCATGGACAAGATATGCGACCTTGCCGAAAAGTACGATGCGCTGGTTATGGTGGACGAATCCCACTCTGCCGGAGTAGTGGGCGCTACGGGACATGGCGTGAGCGAACTGTACAACACCTACGGACGTGTGGACATCTACACCGGTACATTGGGCAAAGCCTTCGGCGGCGCTTTGGGCGGTTTCACCACGGGCCGCAAAGAGATTATCGACCTGTTGCGCCAGCGCAGCCGTCCGTATCTCTTCTCCAACTCACTGGCTCCGGGCATCATCGGTGCAAGCCTCGAAGTGTTCAAGATGCTGAAAGAGAGCAACGCCCTGCACGATAAGTTGGTAGAGAACGTCAATTACTTCCGCGACAAGATGACTGCCGCCGGTTTCGACATCAAGCCTACCCAGAGTGCCATTTGCGCAGTAATGCTGTACGATGCCAAACTGTCGCAGGTTTATGCTGCCCGCATGCAGGAAGAAGGTATCTATGTAACCGGTTTCTACTACCCCGTTGTACCGAAAGGCCAGGCACGTATCCGTGTACAAATCTCTGCCGGACACAATAAGGAACATCTGGATAAATGTATTGAAGCGTTTATTAAGGTAGGAAAGGAATTGGGAGTGCTGAAATAGGAAATGGGGTGCACTTAATGATTTTTTAGGCACGGATTACGCGGAATTACGCGGATTTTACGGATTTACTTTATCCTTTCTCCCGTGTAATTCCGCGTAATCCGTGCCTGAAAATAATAAATGTTTCCGTGTTGCAACACATCCCTACTCTTGCAACATTACCCTATTTTTCATGCAGGCACGGTCATTAGCTCGCGCCCTATTTCACGTATTGTTTCTATTATCTCATCAAAACGTTGTTTAGACAGTTTCTTTGTTCCACTCACATATTGCGCAAACAACGATAGCAGACAGACAAAAAACGGGTGATAAAGCCCACGCCTTACCACCCGTTACCTTACCGGTTATATTTCTTACTTATTTTCTTTCGCCCAGCTTCGCATCAATAAAGAAGATTCCGGCTGCACCGGCTTTCTTCACCATATCCACGATACCGGCAGCGGTAGCTTCTTCCTCTACCTGCTCGCGAACGAATCCCCACAAGAAGTCTTGGGAAGCCTTATCTTTTTCAGCAGCAGCCACGTCTACGAGAGCGTCAATCATCTTTGATACGCGGCATTCGTGTTCGTAAACCTGCTCGAATACTTCCAGCGGAGTACCGAAGTCGTTGGGAACAACGTCAACCTTATCCAATTTGGCCTTGCCGCCACGCTTGATGATATACGATGCCAATTCACAAGCATGTGCATGTTCTTCGAACGACTGCTTCTTCAACCAGGAAGCCATACCACAATAACCCTCTTTCTCCATGTAGAAAGACATTGCCAGATAAAGGTTGGACGACCACATCTCAGCCGTAATCTGCTCGTTAATTGCATTCTGTAATTTTTCTGTTATCATAATTGTATTTATTAAGTAAATTGAAATGATTACAAATATAACAAGAACACATGAATATTGTTTATCTCAATAACATTATTTAGTAAAAAAAGCATAACATAACCTTTCGCATATACCAATTGCATTACAATGAGACCGGATTAGGGGGCGGTGGTTCTTGCAGAATGGATGCAGCGTCAAAACAAGGACACGCCTTTATCCATTCTTCGGGTTCTATCTCGCCGTTACGGTTGAGGTCGGGGCTGAGGTCGCGATGCCCGCAGAGGCGGCTGCCGGGATAATCGCGCAGCAACAGCATGACGAGTACCCGCAAAGAGTGTTTCTGAAAATCGGTGCGGGTATCGGCAGGATGCCCCCGCTCGTCCAGCCCGCCCTCGTAACAAATACCGACACTGTGAGCGTTATGGCCTTTGGCATGCGCCCCGGAACGTTCCAAAGACCGGAGCGTCTTTATATCACCGTTCCTGCGGATATAATAGTGATAACCTGCGCCGGAGAATCCCCGGCGCAGGTGGTCTGTGGTCAACTCATGTTCGGTATAGCTACGGTCGCAACGGGTAGCGGAACAATGAATGACGATGAGGTTGATAAATCTCACTTTCTTTAAGTATAAGGTACGTAACTTAAGTATAAAGTATAAATCAGGCAGGCATTGCCTGTACGCCTAAAGCACCTAAAACAGCCGAAGCCACTGCGATTACGATTTTGAGGAGCTTGTCCCACCAGTTTGATTTTGTTGCCATAAGATTTAAATTAAGGGTTAGATTAAAAAAACATACGTCCGGCGGCCATACAGATTCGCCGCATTGTTTATTGACGGTAAAGACCGGTCACGGCCTATCCGAGCGGGTTCTCCTCTTCACCGCCGCTACCGCCGCTGTTGCCACCGGAAGAACTGCCGTCCGCAGGCTTGTCCAGCGCAAAAGACACATTTGCCGGACTGCGGGTGGCAGCCGTACTGCCGTTCACAAGCTTCAGCTCCTTGTCGGGCACAAAGCGGATATTCACTTTGGAGATATTCCTCACCGTGCAGTCTTCCGACTTCTCCACACCCGGACAGCGAAACGTCATGTGAAGCGTGCCGAGCTGGTTCAGCTTCACCTTGTCGCCGTTGGCAAGGTTCGTCTGGATTTCTTCCACAAGGGCTTCGATTACGTGCTTCACATCACCCTTCGTCATGGCACAGTTTTTCTGAATACTGGCGGCAAGGACATCAATATCCACCTTGCCGCAGGTCTTAGGCTTCTGACGGAGATAATACAGTTTCTGAGAATTAGGATCCGTTACATCCTTCCGGCGCTGAAAGCGCTCTACAAGTACATCCATAAAAAATAAAGTTTAGGTTAAAAAATAAATAAGAATCAAGTGTAAGCCGACTGTACGTACTTACTTACAAAAACCAAACACAAAAAGGAAGAGTAAAAAGGCGCCTTAATCAATGATTTACCTCTCTTTAAGCATATAACAAAGATACTAAATTCAAGAGGCAAAGTCAAGTATTCAGCCATTTATTTTCAACAATCCGCGCACTTTTTTATCAGAAAACCAGGTAAAAAAACAGACGGTCTGTTTGCTCCTTACAGACCGTCTGTTCCACTCCGGCAGACCATGCGTTTACCTTCCACGCACCATCTGTTTTTCCTATATTCCCTATATAAGTAATGAATACATTAATATTAGGGTATCATTTCGCATTCCTCATCAGCCATTCCGTAGGCGGAACATACTCGCCCAGCTTCGTCATGCTGGGGTTATGCGCAAAGTACACATCGCCCGTCTCTCCGTTGCGGTGCTTCGCCACAATCACCACTCCCAGGTGTTCCGACGGATACTTGCTTACCGGTTCCGTCCTGATGCCTGCCAGCGCAGGGCGATAGAGCAGCATCACCATATCCGCATCCTGCTCGATGGCGCCGCTCTCGCGCAAATCGCTCAGGATAGGACGGCTGAAGGGGCGTCCGTCGCTACCCCGGTTCAACTGGCTCAGGAGCAGGACGGGCACATTCAGTTCCTTCGCCATGAGCTTTGCCTTACGGGTGGTCTGCGCCACTTCCTGCTCCCGGTTCCGGTTCTTCTGGTCGGACTTCATATCGCAGAGTTGCAGATAATCCAGAATAATCAGGTCGCACTTGCCTTTGCTTTGCAGCATACGTGCCGAAGAGCGCACACGATCCATGCTCGTTACCGGATGGTCGTCCACATGGATGGGCAGGACACGAAGTTCAGAAGCCGCCGTCCTCACCTGCGCCACTTCATCATCGGTGAGCTGTCCGCTACGCAAATGACGGGCATTTACATCCGGCGAAGCGGCTATCAGCCACCGGTCGCCCAGGCGTTCACCCTGCATTTCGAGACTGTATACCGCCACATGATGTCCTGCGGTGGCGGCGGCACGTGCCAGATGCAGGGCAAAGGCCGTCTTGCCCACGGCAGGACGGGCGGCAATGACATTCAGGTCGCCCCGCTGCCAGCCCGAAGTCAGGCGATCCAGGTCGGCAAGACCGGTGGAGATGCCCGTAACCCCGTTCGAGCCGGATGCCTGACGCGCATCCACCTGTTGCAGCGTATCGTCCATCAAGGTATCCATATCACGCAAGTGCTCGATGGTGCCGCATTCCCCCTCCAGGCGGTCCAGCAGATTATGGGCATCCACCAGCGTGTCGCCGATGTCCGTCGTTTCATCGGCTGCAAGCGCCAGGAGTTTATGGAATCCGAGTATCATTTCCCGCCGCAAGTACTTCTCGCGCAAAATCAGCACATGATATTCCAGGTGCACCGCCGACGCCACCCTGCCGCTGATACGGGTCAGCTCATACGGCCCGCCTGCCGCATCCAGCTTGCCGCGTGCCACAAGTTCATTCTTCACCGTGATAATATCTATCTGCCTCCCTTCCCGGTACATCACCTGCATGGCGGCATAAATCAAAGCGTTCTTATCAAAATAGAACATCTCCGGACGCAAGCGGTCTGCCACCATCGGCATTGCTTCGCGCCCTATGAGGCAGGCTCCAAGTATAACTTCTTCAAGTTCCGCATCCTGCGGATTCAGTATTTCAGCCATTACATTATATGTGTGTTATGGTAAACGGTTCGTCAATACTCGTATTCGTACTCGTTCAAAAACGCTTTGTGGGAGAGGTAGTTCACGGCTTGCAGGCAGAACAGGGTGTTGTTGAGGTGGTAGTAGTAGGTTTCGATATTCTCCAGGGCGGCGATGCGCTCACCGGCAGAGAGTTTGTTCCAGACTTTGCGTGCCTTGCCGGGATTTACCTTATCCTTGCGGGTAATCTCGTGGTACTGTTCCCAGAAAGCTTTGAAGCCATTGTCGGACGGTGTGCCGGATGCCGGTTCCTTTTTGGCCGCACGGGATATCCGGACATCATAATCGGGGATGCGGATATGCGTGGAAAGTCCGTCGTCCAGATGCACCAGCCGCTCGCAGGCGAACATCCTTTTGAAAAAGCGCATGGTGCGCCCGCGGCTCCAGCCAAGGATTTCGGCCCATTGCAGATAGCTGAACAGGCTTTCGCCACGTGCACATACATACTCCACCCCGTTGCGGCGGTAAACGCTCTCCTTGTAATTGGCATAGAGCAGCACACGCAGAAAGGCTTCCTGTTCTCCGGCAGCTTCCGGGCACTCGCGTATAATATCATGGATTAGTTGTCGGGGAACCATGACATACCCCTTTTCAGTTGTTTCTAACATTTCGTTGTTTTTAATTACGCAGCAAAGATAGAGGGGAATGCAACGCCCCGCAACCCCGGCATGCAGTTCCGGTAAGTTTCGGTAAATAATAGCCGGTTTCGGTGGAAAATAACTATTTTAAGCTACTTTTGGCATGAACAACATTCCGGACACCCCGGCGTACACCTGTAAAGGCTGTCCCTCAAGGGATTGCGCCCTTAAGCGGACAGCCTTCCGGACATTTGCCGGACACATAAGAAATAAAGAAAGAATTGATATATTAAAATATATCAGTACTTTTCTTCCTTAAAACGTTTTTGGCCTTCAAGAAAAGCTTCGCCCGGCATCCCCCATTCGCGGATAATGGCAGCTATCTGCAAAGGAACCAGTGTAGTGGTGCGCTCGGTATATCCGTACCGGCAAAGGGCCTCGTAAAGCCTCGGATAAAGTTTCACCAGTTTGCGGAAAGCGCGCGTAGAGGAAGTTGTGTGCTCGCAAGAGCAGTAGGCCATAGCCACATCGGACACCGGATGACATCCGAAAAGCATCCATTCGTAATCTGTCTGTTTCATTTTTAGTACATTTTGTTAGAAAAATGAGGGCAAAGGTATACAAAAAAGTAAAGCATAATACAGGCCGGATGCTCTTCGAAACCGGAGCGTTGTCCGCAAGTAAATAAATTTCAAAAAGTGCAATATAGTATATCGCGTGCGGTAATGGCGCACGCAAAGACTGTAAATATTATAAAACTAACGGATCATGAAAGATTTAACAACCTTTACGCTTTCAGTCATACAGGAGCTGGAAGACGAAGGGCGGTTCGGAACCGCCCATGTATACCGCAGCATGCTGCGGGCTTTCCAACGGTACTGGG